>WJLZ01000141.1 GCA_014728215.1 Chitinivibrionales bacterium | reverse complement strand
GAATTTCACATCCCTCAAGCTCGAGATGATCCAGAGCATGCGCAATGCTGTGTGCGTCAAGATGACATGCACCCTGCGTTTCGATCTGATAGGCCCGGCTTCCGGCCCGAATCACCCGTTCCGAATCTCTGCGGGTCTGAAGATCGCCTTCAATGACCGCAAGCCTGTCGCCAAAATGATTTGCCAGTGATTCGATCAAGGATGTTTTACCGGCTCCCGGAGAACTGATCAGATTTAAAACGAACAGTCCTTTCTCCTCAAAATAGCTGCGGTTTCGGAGGGCAAATTCATTATTCTTATTAAGAACATCCAACCCAACGTCAACGTGTTTGTGAGAATGGGTATGTTCGTGAGTATGGTCATGAGTATGCATATCCGACGGTGATGTGCATCCACAGGTGTCGCACATGGATCATTCCTCCATTTCTATTGAATCGACAGTAAATTCGGCGCCCGACAAAACGGTTCGTTCGAGGGACCCACACGAGGGACAAACCTCCATTAAACCATCAGCACTGTATTCGTTATTGCATGCGGTGCAGCGGAGTCTGGCTTCGGTTTTAGTGATACAGAGGCGGGCGTTTTTAAAACCCTGTTCCCGGGCGAGTTCGTCGAAACCGAACTGAAGCGACTCTGTCCAGATTCCCGCCAGAGGGCCGACCGTGACATTTACCTTCCGAATCGCTGCTTTTGACGGTGCCTTTTCGGAAATAATATCCAGTATGTTTGCCGCTAAAGAGAGTTCATGCATTTAACACACTAATTCGCTCAATAATTATCAACTTCAATAATTGAAAATATATCATCCCCTTTCCCCTGCGTTACGCAGAGAGGGGATTTAAAGAGCCGCAGGCTCTTTTTAGGATGACGTTTATCGAGGGGCATTATTTATACCGGTAACCCGCTCTTTTGTGTTCGTTTATGGGATTTGAATCGTCTAAAAAACAAAGGCGGAGCTTTTATACTCCGCCTTTTTAGTATTTCAATCCGATTTCAGAGGGTATTCATTATTCATGAGCCGAATGGTATTCGATTTTATTCTGTACCCTGATTAATAAGATATTTTGCGGCAACCGCTTCGAGCGGCTGCGGAGGAGTTTCTCCCTTAGTAAGCCTGCGGAGTGCATCCAGATCGGATTTCCATACCGGGTCACCCGGCGCAACAAGACAGGCGGATTCGGATTCATGAACAGTATAAAGACGTCCTTCTTTATAATAATAATGCTCTTTACTCTCTTCGGTCGGATAGGCATGCATCAATGGAGGTATATCGTTGGGTCTGAACCAGAGTTTGATCTCACGTTCGGCTTCTTCTCTTGAAGCGGATGCATGAATGAGATTTTCCATGTATTCGTCTTTTACATTTCCCTCTTTGTCTTTCATGGGAACGATCGTGCCCAGCGATCTGATACATCCCGGTTTTGTTTCTCTAGCTGCCAGAGGATTGGTAGGTCCGCAAATCTCACGGATTTTTGTTACCGCCGAGGGGCCCTGGTAGACAAGGGCGATGACACGCCGTTTCCAGGGATCATCGGAATAATGTATCCGGCCGGTAATATAATCGATAAGTGAAGTATAGAAATGTTTGCCCCTATGTTCCGTATAATGCTCTTTGGCAAGCATTTCATTTACATGGACTATTTTTACTCCTGCAAAACGGAGGCCGGTATGAAACTCCGACAGAAGAGAAAGAACATAGCCGGTTAATGAATTTTTCAAAGCGTCGGGTTTGATAAGCACCAGGGTTTGTTCGAGTTCCGATTTGTTCATGACGGATGTCCTTCTTTTTGGGATTGTGGTGATATAGTCCCCTTACAATTGTTCGAACCAGGGGCACATTTTGATGGGTTCCTTTATTCTTTAGATATCAAAAGTGTCTTCGGATCAAGCACAAGATGCATGTCATGAATATCGGTGTTGTCATGATCCTTCAGGAGCATTAAATGTACCGAGTCATTCTGAGGCTGGAGCCGGATTATCAATTCGAAATCCTCTTCCCTGAAATTCCGGAGAATGGAAGGTTCCTGATCCTTGGGCGATCCTGCCACACCGAACCAGAATGAAAGACCCAGTTTATTTGCAAAGCCTTTGATTTCAGCTATTTCATCATCGGTGGCTTTTGCAAAATCATAGCAGTCTACGACAACCGTATCGACATGAAAATCGACATTGTCGATTATCGATTTCAGGCGTTTTTCAATTTCCTGAAGATGAAGTCCACTTTGGGTGAAATTCATGATAATACGGTTTTTGACAATTTCATCATGCACTTCCTGTGCATTTTCCAGGTTCGTCCGCCGGGAAACTTCGGTATAAATATCTTCATACCAGGTGGTTATGTGGTCGGCCGAATCGCTGAACGATACATGGACGACATGTTTATTTTGTAACAACTGGTCGGTAGCGATATGCACAAGGCATGCTGTTTTTCCTGTTCCTTTGGGTCCGACGATAGCGCCGATGCTACCCACAGCCAGTCCGCCGTGGGTAGATTTCTCCAAGATGCGCACCGGACTTTTTGAAATCAGCTCTGAACGTAACATTATAAAAATCCTTTCACGATAAGAAGACTTTCGCCGCCTGCGGAATGACGTTTCTTTTTATGATGATATTTTGCGCCTTTTATTTTCAAACTCTTTTTTCAATTTTTCCGCAAGCTGTTCCGGTACCCGGTCATAATGGGAAAACTCCATGGTAAACTCACTCTTACCTTGCGTCAGAGACCGCAGGGCGGTGGAATAGCCGAACATTTCACTCAAAGGCACATCACCTTCAACCTGTGAAATGCGTTCGTCTTCGGAGGTAGAACTGATAATACCCCGCCGTTGGGTAATACTTGCGATAACATTACCCTGGAATTCGGGAGGCCCCTCAACCGAAACCCGCATGATCGGCTCGATTATTTCCGGACCCGCCTTCTGATAGGCCTGCCAGAAACCGCCGATCGCAGCACTCTTGAACGCCACCTGTGATGAATCAACCGGATGGTACTTACCATCATTGATCGTTACCTTTACGTTAACAATCGGAAAGCCGATAAGGGTGCCTTTTTCCAGACAGCTCTGGAAACCGCTGTCACAGGATGGAATAAATTCCACCGGGATAACGCCGCCCTTGATTTCATCGACAAATTCATATTCCTTCTCATGATCGGGTTCAAGAGTACCGGCCACCCGGGCAAACTGTCCGGCGCCACCAGTCTGTTTCTTATGGGTATAATCGAAAGGAACACTCTTTTTAATCCGTTCACGGTAGGCTACCTGCGGCATGCCGGTATTGAGTGAAACGCCGTACTCTCTGCGCATCCGTTCGAGATATACATCGAGATGAAGCTCTCCCATACCACTGATAATGGTCTGACCCGATTCTTCATCGAGGTATGTCCGGAACGTGGGATCTTCTTTGGTAAACCTGTTGAGTGCCTTGGCCATATTGTCAGCCGATTTTTTGTCGGCCGCTTCGATGGAAATCGAAATCACCGGTTCGGGAACATGCATATGGGCCATGGAATAGCGGCATCCTGCGCCGTTAAATGTGTCACCCGATGCACAATCGATACCAAATAAGGCGACAATATCGCCACACCGGGCTTCGTCGATTTCTTCCTTGGTATCCGCATGCATGCGCATAAGGCGGCCCACTTTGAATGTTTTGCCGGTTCGGGAATTACACAACTCGCCTCCCTTTTTCACCGTTCCCTGATAAAGACGGACATAGGTCAACTGTCCGAAACGGCTGTCCTCAAGCTTGAATGCCAGGGCTACCAGCGGCTTTGACGGGTCCGGTGTAAGGGGAACCTCTTTTTCTTCATCATTATTAATATCAAAAGCATAGTTTGTAACTTCAGTGGGACAGGGAAGATACCGTGTTACGGCATCGAGCAATGGTTGCACGCCTTTGTTTTTATAGGCAGTACCCATGAAAACAGGAAGAAGCTTGAGTGAGAGTGTACCCATCCGTACGGCTTCATGAATGAGCTGTTCGTTGACCGCATCCTCAAGATAGGCTTCAGCCAGTTCATCCGAATAGTGGGATACCTCATTCAGCAGAATGTCATGATACTCGTCGGCATTTTCACGGAACTGTTGGGGAATCGGTTCTTCCCTGATAACGCTCCCGTCATCGCCATCAAAATAGAGGGCTTTCATGCGGATAAGATCGATAAGGCCTATCAGCTTTTCCTGTTCTACCATCGGGATTTGCATAAGCACGGCATGATGACCCAGCTTTTCACAGAGCTGCTTATGGACAAGATAGGGATTGGAACCGGTGCGGTCGAGTTTGTTTACAAAGGCAATTCTCGGCACCTTGTATCGTTTGAGCTGACGGTCGACGGTCATGGTCTGGGATTGAACACCCCCCACTGCGCATAAAACCAATATGGCACCATCAAGCACCCGAAGCGCGCGTTCCACTTCAATGGTAAAGTCAACATGGCCGGGCGTATCGATAATGGAAACTGTGTGATCTTTCCAGTCCACGCTCGTTGCTGCAGATGCAATCGTGATTCCCCGCTCTTTTTCAAGCTCCATGGAATCCATCGTGGCACCTTTCCCATCCGTGCCACGAACCTCATGCATGGCATGAATCTTTTTACAGTAGTACAGTATCCGTTCCGTCAGGGTTGTTTTCCCTGAGTCGATATGCGCACTGATACCAATGTTACGCAATTTTCCAATGCTCTTAGACATCTGATGCAAACCTCATGTTGTTAAAAATTTTTAAGTTTCTTTTAACTATTGCCCGATTCGGACAGCCATCAAGAAGGTTTACTCTATGGCTGCCGGAATTGAACTATAAAAGACCGTGCCGTAAAAATTATTTGCCGGCAAACTGCTTTTTTTCACTACTTTTAACAGATACGAAATTGTTTCTTGTTTATTATGCCCCGTTCTACAACGAGGCCCGAAACCAGTTCCATTCTTTATAATCCAGCTATGCTTCCAGTCTCAGGCTTCTTCTTTTGCAGACGGCAGCAGTTTGATATGTAGTTCCCGCAATTGCTCTTCACTGGCCCGGCCCGGAGCGTTCATCATAAGATCCTGGGCTTTCTGGTTCATCGGAAAGGCAATGACTTCACGGATATTCTGCTCCTGTGCCAGAAGCATTACAATACGGTCGATACCCGGAGCTATGCCGCCATGGGGCGGGGCGCCATGGGTAAAAGCATTGATCATGGCTCCGAATTTTTCATCAACCATCGCCTTATCATATCCCGCTATTTCAAAGGCTTTATACATTATTTCGGGACGGTGATTCCTGATTGCACCCGAAGAGAGCTCCACACCATTGCAGACAATATCATATTGATAAGCAAGTATCGTGAGGGGGTCACGGTTTTCGAGTGCATCCATTCCGCCCTGGGGCATTGAAAAGGGGTTATGAGAGAAAGCAACACTGTTGGTGTCATTGTCCCACTCGAACATGGGAAAATCGACAATCCAGCAGAATTTATAAATATCTTTATCGATAATATCGAGTTCGTGGGCGATTTTTACCCGGATGTCGCCGATCAAACGGCATGCTTCAGCTTCCTTTTCACAAATAAAGAAAACGACATCACCGAGTTTTACATTGCAGCGTTCGGTAAGCTGCGCCACCTTTTCTTCGGAAAGGAATTTTGCTATTGGTCCCTTGATTTTCTCGTCGGTCCACACCAGATAGGCCAACCCTTTGGAGCCGATCGAAAGAGCATACTCAACCATGCGATCGAAAAAGCTTCGTGGGCGGTCTGCTATTGCCGGCACCGGAAGTGCACGGACTACACCGCCTTCAGCAACGGCATTTTTAAAAGCATTAAAATCCGATTCGCCGAATATATCGGAAACATCACAGGCCTCAAAGGGTATCCGAAGATCGGGTTTATCGGAGCCGTATTTCAGCATCGCTTCTTTATAGGGAATCCGGGGAAAAGGCGGTTTGGTACTCTCGCGCGATGAATGCTCGGTGAACACACCGGAAAGAACATCCTCAACCACCGCAAAGATATCTTCCTGCGTGACAAAAGACATTTCAAGATCGAGCTGATAAAACTCACCGGGTGAACGGTCGGCCCGGGCATCTTCATCCCGAAAACAGGGAGCGATCTGAAAATACTTGTCGAAACCTGCAATCATCAGAAGCTGTTTGAACTGCTGCGGCGCCTGGGGAAGAGCATAAAATCTGCCTGGATGTATCCGTGATGGTACCAGGTAATCCCGGGCGCCTTCAGGAGAAGAACTCGTGAGAATAGGGGTCTGGAACTCATTAAACCCGTGCTCAATCATTCTTCGCCGAAGGCTTGATATGATTTTGGAGCGGAGAATGATATTCTCGTGGAGACCGGGTTTGCGTAAATCTAAAAATCGGTACTTCAACCGGAGTTCTTCAGGCGCCTGCTCTTCGGGAAATATGCTGAATGGAAGTTGTGTGCAGAGGCCTAATACTTCGTAGGATGATACCTTTACTTCAATTTCTCCCGTCGCCATTTTGGGATTGATGTTTTCATCGGTTCTGGCCATGACTTCACCGGTAATTTTAATCACCGTCTCTTTATGAAGATGACCGATCTCATACTGAAATCCCGCATCGGGGTAGATAACGATTTGTGTTAGACCGTAATGATCCCGAAGGTCGATAAATAAAACTCCACCATGGTCGCGGCGGTTATGGATCCATCCGGATAAAACTACTGTTTCTCTAACATTCGACTTGTTCAATTCACCACAGGTGTGAGTTCGATATTCGTGCATTACAAAATTTCCCTGAAACTACAATTATATAACACATTTCCCAAAAATGAGGTGATAATATACAATATGGCATTTTTTGCAGCTAAGAACTCGAACGCCGATAGGGAAATTTTTTAATTTTTTAACCCAAAACCAATGGAAATACCCCCGCCTTTCATATCACAGAACCGATATTTATATTTGTATATAAGGATATTCCAGCACTTTTAAGGAGAGGAGTCGGGTATGCACAAGTATTTTTATTGTACTTTAAGCGCTTTGATAATGGTTACTGCTGTTCTGTATGCGCAGGATATGACACTTACGCTCGATGACGGCAGGGATGTTACGCTGTATAACGACAGCACCTGGGCATTCAAGGAACTGGGCACTCCCGATATTTCCGAAGATGTCTCAATGACCCTGCAGGATAACAGAATCCTTCTTCTTCGGACAGATAACACTTGGAGTTTTGTAAAAAAGGGACAGCTCAAGAAAGTGCACAAGATAAATCTGATGTCGGTTAATGCCACGGCAACGGCCAAGCGGGGGACGGTTACCCAATCATCCAAATCCGCGACGAGCCAGGCGCTGGATAAAATAATCAAAAAATTCAGAACCCACCTTAAAGACCCCAAAGTTTCAACAAAATTAATTACCGCATGTGTCAAATCTCAGTATAATCCCAAAGAAGTTCATCATAATGTACTGAAAGATAATGCAGTAAAAGCAAATATCGAATACAATCGGGAAAAGATCCAGAAGGTTTGTGATTGTATCGATGAACAGCTCGAGATAGCCAGACTGGAAAAGGCCAAGAAAAAGGCAGAGGCCGAAAAGAAATAAGGCCGAGTATATGAGATAAAACAGGAGGGGGCCATGAAAACGAGTGAAATTCTGACATGTGTTGCTTTTGTATCACTCTGTGCGGTTGTGCCATTAGCGGGGGCGAATGTTTATGTTACCCTTGAAGACGGCCGGACAGTGGTGCTCTATCCCGACAAGACCTGGGATTATGTCCAGAACGATGGTCCCGCCAAAAAGAAACTCGATCTTAATCTTCAGAAACTCATGGGAAAGGGTATGGCTAAAAAAGGCGATTTGATGAATTCACTTGCAGTGGCTAAGCGGGAGGCCTGTAAAAGAATAGCAAAATCGCTTCGAAGCTATATTCCGATTCAGGATGCTTCCGATGATGCTCTTTTGCAATGCATTGAGGATGAAGCTGACGCAGCTGAATTTTCCAAAAACTTTTCAGAGGATGGCACCGTGAAAGTAGAGATTGTGCTGGACTACGATAATATTCAAAATATTCTTGGTTGTTTAGGCTACGACACCTGAGATTTCCCGGTCTCATTCACTGTTTTTTTTCTGACCCTTCTTTTGCCATTTCCGCCGCATATTGGCCAATTTTGGCATGACCGAGTAATAGAGCCACCGGGGCATATATTTACAGGCCATTCCCATCATTTTATATCGTAGTCCCGGTATGTAAACAACCTTTCCCTTTTTCAGCGCTTCCATGGATTTATCGACAACAAATTCAGGAGATACCCAGAGCTGGGAGGGGAGCGATGAGAGGGGAATTCCCCGGCGAGTATGGAATTCGGTTCTGGTCCATCCGGGGCACAATGCCTGCACCTGGATACCTTTGTCTCTGACTTCTAAATGAAGTCCTTCACTGAAAGAATTCAGGAAAGCCTTGGTGGCATTGTAGGTTGCACATGATGAACTGGGAGTAAAGGCTGCTACTGAAGACACGTTAATAATAACACCAATTCGGCGTTTCAGCATGCCGGGGAGCGCCGCCCTGGTAAGACACATCGGCGTAACACAATGGACCAGCATCATTTCTTCATGAGTGGAATAGGGAACTTCGGCAAAATTACCGGTAATGCCGAAACCCGCATTATTGACCAGGGTATGAAGTCTGTCGAGTTCCTTGATTCTGTCGGCAACCCGTTCCCGGTCTCGGGGATCGGAGAATTCCGCAAGGAGAATTTCCACCGAGGTTTTATATTTGACAGTTAACTCTTCAGCAAGAGTCTCGAGTCTTTTTTTCTGGCGACCGGTAATGACAAGGTCGAAGCCATCCTTGGCCAGGCGGGAGGCAAAGGCTTTCCCAATGCCGCTTGACGCACCGGTTATTACGGCAATCGGGTTGATCCGGGTGGGTATCGAACGTGTTGGAAATCGTGGATCTGGCATAAATGTACCGTCGTTTGTCGTTGTTATGGTGATGAAAACTGTATGTCATAAAAATACTTATATCGATTGTTCAACTGTATTAGTTCTTCGTGCGTACCTTTTTCGACAATCCTGCCGCTGTCCAGTACGATAATCTGATCGGCGTGACGGATTGTTGAAAGCCGGTGAGCAACGACCAGTGCGGTCCTGTTTTCCATGAGATTGTTTATCGCGTTCTGGACTAGACGTTCCGATTCGGTATCCAGTGAAGATGTCGCTTCATCGAGGATGAGAATAGGAGGATTTTTAAGCAGTGCGCGAGCAATGGATATCCGCTGGCACTGGCCGCCCGACAGCATAATCCCGTTTTCTCCAATGACTGTATCGAATTCTTTTGGAAGCTTCCGGATAAATTCCATGGCATTGGCAGCATTTGCCGCCGCGATTACCTGTTCTCTGCCCGGATTTGCCACACCGTAGGCGATATTGTTAAATACCGTGTCGTTAAACAGGACCGTTTCCTGAGCCACAATGCCGAACAGGTGACGCAGGCCGACAATGTCGCATTCCCGGATATCCTTGTCATCGATAAAGATACCGCCCGATTCGATATCATAAAAACGGGGTAGAAGGTCGAGTAAGGTCGATTTACCACATCCGCTGGATCCCACCAGGGCGGTAATATGCCCTCGTTTGATCGTGAAACTGACATCCTGAATAATCCGTTCATCAGTCTCGGGATAGGTGAAATTTACATGCCTGTACTCTATCTGGTCGTTGAAAGCCGGGACTTGACTCTGCTTGAACGAAACAAGGGGTTCGGTTTCGGTATCTAAAATATGGAAAACTCTTTCCGCACCGGCAAGGCCGGTCTGAATCGTGTTATTCAATCCGCCCATCGATTTAATCGGTTGGTAGGATACCAGGAGAAACACTACAAATCGAATAAAATCTTCACCGGTCATGAATGAGGTTGTATAAACCTGGTTGCCGCCGAACCATAGCAGAGAAACAGCCAGAAAGAGACCGAAAATCTCGGTGAGTGGACTGGTGAGTGATCTGATTTTGGATGATTGGAATGCGCTTTTGGTATAGTTCTGATTTTCCCCCCGGAATTTTCTTGTCTCCACTTCATTCATATTGAACATTTTGACGGTTCGGACCCCACGGACTGTTTCGTGAAGCACCGATAAGAGCCCTTCAATATTCTCTAAAACCCGCTTGCTTCTACGGCGAACCGACTGGCCGATCTTAACTATGATAAAACCCAGCAGAGGATAGACCACAAAGGTAATAATAGTCAATTTGAAATTAATAATACAGAGGATCGTGACAAAAGAGATCAGACGGAATGGTTCGGTGATCAGCTTATTGAATGTATTGGTCATGGCTGCATTAACGTTGCCGACATCATTGAGGATAATCGACAGGATTTTCCCCGACCGATTCTGATCGTAATAGGTCACCGGAAGCATTAGCGCATGGCCGTAGAGCTCATTTCTGAGGTCCCGCACCACATTGAGATTTAAAATTGCCATGATAAGTGATTTTACATATAAGAACAGGTTTTTCATGGAGAAGGAAATAATGAAGATAATACAGACTCTTCCCAGCCTGGCGGTCGGTGTACCGGCTTCGATAAGCTGCGCAACCCAGTACTTAATTATTTCGTTGAGATTCTGAATGGTGAATGCCGGTTTAACAACTTCTGCTTTTTCCGGAGTAAAAAGTGAACTAAGGAGGGTCGGCACGACCCAGACGGAGATGCTTTCGAATACCACAATAAAAATCGAGAGAAGAACTGCAATGCCCAACATGCTCGAATAAGGCCAGATATACGAAAGCATCCGGAAATAAAGATGCTTTTTTTTCATTGTTTTTTGACGAATACCTTTAATATCCTGCGACAATTTCCTATTTTACAGAACTGCTTACTCTATAGAAAACAAAATACTTTTTGACCACAAAAAACCATGATTCAAAATATTATCGAATACGATATCACCCTTTTTCTTCTCATTAACCAGTATAACACTATCTTCTTTGACTATTTTTTTCTTTTTATTACCCAGTTCGGCAACGGCTGGGTCGTTGCTCCTGTTCTGACTTTTCTAGTGGTTAAGAAAATTCCCAGAAAGCTTCTTCCCCAGATACTCTTTATTTCGGTAGTTGGCATAGTGGGGAGTGGAATGGTCAATCACCGGATAAAAAAACTTATCGACCGTCCTCGGCCTCTTCTCTACTTTCAAATTCATAATGATCAAATATCCCCCGAAGATATTCATGTTGTCGGAAAACCCTGGAAATACCGCTCATTTCCTTCTGGCCATACCAACACCGCCTTTTCTGCTGCTACTTTATGTGCATTTTTATTTGGTGGATGGTACTATCTCACCTTTATCCTCGCAGCTCTGGTGGGCTATTCCCGTATCTACATGGGCGTTCACTTTCCTTTAGATGTCCTGTTCGGGGCAATCGATGGGATTCTGATGGTAGTCGTGATTGTGGGCGGTTATAAATGGATCTTTTTGAATTCAAAGCGTTCCGAATAATTTTCTTTCGGTGTCTTTTTCCCCCTCAACTTATTGTTTCCTGCCCTGGTAGTTGAAGCACCGGTAAAGATAAAACGTTCGTGCCGGAAAACCTGCTCTGGTAACTGTTAGAGCCGGAACTTTTTCGATACGTTCGAAATGGTAATGCCGGGCAGGATCGTGATTAAACCGGTTGTCGGCAATAAAAAGGCCATGATGTCCTTCTTTGCCCTCAAGGCTTCCCCGACCCCAGAGATCGAATTGCTCCGGTGATCCACTGATTGAGATTACCTGATAATGCTCGTTGGTATAAAAAGCCACTTGCGAGGCGATATTGTAGCGGGGGGCAAAGAGAAACACCGGTTTATCCGTCTGTTCCCGGAGAAGATCCACCTGTCTGCTTATCTCTTCAGCAGCCTTCGGCCATCCGTATAATTCACCGGTAACATCTTCCTTAGGTTTTATTTTTGCATCCGGTGCAATCATTCGTACCGCAGGCATAAGCGATTGAGCAAAAGGATAGAGCGCCTGGGCATGAAGAAGGACCGTGAAAAGAAGGCTGAGTCCAAAGGCCGTATATCCGTATCCGGTGATCGTCTTTTTATGCCGTACAGTGTTTTTTGTTTTATACTCATGAAATAATTTTGTCATGATCAAAAAGGAAGCGATATATCCCATAGCCGGCCAGTGCGGTTTTGTGGTTGGTGAAATGCTGCAGGCCAGTGAAAAGAAAAACACATAGGGTATCGACATAGAAGATAAGAAGAGCATTTCGAGTTTTTTATGTTTGATGCCCTGGTATAAACCAACCCCCATCGCAACGAGACTTCCGATAAACACCAGTGGAGACAGATATCCCAACTGTCCCGATAAATAGAGTTGAAAGGGACGCCACGACCACGAGCGGCCGGCATTGCGGTCTATCAGGTGAAAGGCAAAGGATGGGAATCCTCTGCTCCAGTTCCAGTAGAGTACCGGTGTAAAAATGAGAATGCCGATGCAGCAGGCAAGCCAGGGTTCTTTGCGTTTAAGCCAGAACCGGTGTTCTTTTGAGATAAGCAGAAACATCAGAACACACAGAGGTAACACGACCATATTGTATTTGCTGAGAAGACCGAAACCGAAGATCGCTCCAAGGAAATACCAGTCGGCAGCCTTTGTATTCTTGACGATTTTCCAGAAGAAAAAAATCGCCAGAAGCCAGAAAAGGGCAAGAAAAGCATCAGGGACCATCATGAACCCGCCGATTGCAAAAAGGGGAATAGCCGAGACAAATACCACCGTAGTAAAGGCTATGCTGCGGTTTGTAAATACCATAAGTGAAAGCGTGTAGAGGATAATAAGAAAAATTGTCGACGAGGCCATAGCTCCAAATCGGAAGCCGAATTCGGTATTGCCGAATATTTCACAGGTAAGCCGCCCGATCCAGGAGGTGAGTGGTGGATGGTCAAAATAGCTGAGGGCAAGATGTCGTCCCCATTCCCAGTAATAAGCCTCATCATCACCAAGACCAAGCCAGGAACCGTAGAAAACCCGGATCAGGGTAATGGCGGCTAAAAATATCCAGAAATTTCTGTGAGTTCGAATTGACACAATTATTAGAATCTCCTAAATTTTTAAAATCCATTCGGCAACCGAAAAGTAAATGAGCAGTCCGGTAGCATCGGCAATAGTAGTGATAAGCGGACTGCTTGCAACTGCAGGATCCAGCTTTAATTTGTTAAGCAGAAACGGAAGGACCATACCAACCAGGTTGGCCACGACAACAATGCTGACCATGGTGATACTTACCACCAGTCCGATTTTCATTCCTTCAATGCCCATTCCACCTCGCAATAAGCCTAAAAACCAGACAATTATCCCGAGCGTAATGCCAAGAAGAATGCCCACAAGAAGTTCTTTTAAAAGAGTTTGAAACCATTCGGAAGGATTCACGTCTCCGGTTACCAGGGCGCGGATAATAAGTGTCGCCGATTGTGAACCGGAATTCCCGCCGCTTGCCAGAAGAATCGGGATAAAGAAAAGCAAGCCTATCGCCCCCGTCAGAGATTCTTCAAATGCTGCGATTACTCCGGCCGAGAGAAGGTTCATGAATACCAGGGCGATCAGCCATCCGACCCTTTTTACGTAGAGATCGAGCGGGCTTGCGCGATGATAGCTCATGTTTAGCGGCGAAACAGCGGCAGACTTGTGAATGTCTTCGGTGACCTCCTCTTCGGCAACATCCATTGCGTCATCAACCGTAACAATGCCGATCAGTATTCCCTCCGAATCAACGACCGGTGCAGCGATGATATCGTACCGCTGTAATGTCGATACCGCCTTTTCCCGATCGTCAAATGCCGAGAGGCTGATAAATGAATGGTCCATCACCTCCTTGATTTTGTCGCCGGGATCGGCAAGGATAAGCCTCCGGAGGCGGATGTCGTCGAGAAGCTTGCCGGATGAATCGGTGATATAGAGCCGGTTGATATTGGCGTTGTCTTTGCCTTTGGCGCGGATATGCTCCAGAGCTTTTCCTACTGTCCACTCCGGGTTCAAAGCCACATAATCGGGAGTCATCAGACGCCCGACACTCTCATCGGGATATCCCATTAAAAACCGGGCTTCCTTTAAATCTTCGTAACTTAAAAGCCCCAGAAGTTTCTGTGTGATAGTTGCGGGAAGTTCTTCAAGAAGCGCAGTACGGTCGTCGGGCTCGAGATTCGCGAGAATCTGACGGGTTTCTGCATCGGTCAATTCTCTGAGCAACGCATCCTGATCTTCAGGCTCCATATAGGAAAAGAGCTCAGCCGATACTGCCCGGGTAAGAGAACGAAAAATCAGTACCTTCTCTTTTTTGTCCATTTGCTTGAGAAGGTCGGCTATTTCGGGGATCTCCCATCCTACAATGCGTTGACGGATTGCATTCCAGTTCCGTTGCTCGATCAGTTCCTCGATTTCCTGTTTTACTGCTTCCATGTCTGCCCTTTCAAGAATGCATCCCTTACTGTTTCATTGATCTCCGCTATTCACCCGGTATGTGCATCGGTGCATGCCGTATACAACGTGCTCTCTCTAAATCGGCGAAATCATTCTTTAGAATTTAGTTCAGAAACATCTTCAACTTCAATGTTTTCCGCCTCACATACTCTCAAACTCAAATGGGAACCTTTGATTTCAATCGCCATAGGATCCCGCAGGGGGGCGTATCTGATAATTGTAAGCTTTGCCCCTTTGACAATGCCCATCTCGAGAAGGCGTTTTTTAAAGGCTCCCGAACCGGTGATACCGGCGATACGAGCACTATCGCCTTCTTTGCATAAACTGAGTTTCTTTCTGGTTCTGCCATTCATTGCTGATGTCTCCGTCAGTTGGTTAAGGTCACTTTTATTTTATGACTTTGACCCCGTCTGAGGGCTATTCTGCTCTGACCGATATTGATAACAATCATCCCCCGACCATTGTGCATAACCTGCCCCTCTGTTCCGGGAACCAGCCCCAGTTCATGAAGCCGGCGGACAATTCCGTGTCCTCCTCCCTTGCCGTGGGATGGTGAAACTTCGATGATTCTGAATGTCCCACCGCTCTGGACCCTAGTGAGAGGAAGTATCTGTGATTCTTCGCCAAAACACTGTGAACAGAGACCGTTGATTTGCATTTTATGGGAAAAGGCATGGAAACCATGTTCCCTGGCTGCCTCAACCTGCTCTTCCTCGAGAGTGGAAGAATAAAACTCGATTATCTTTCCACATTTCAAGCAGTATAAATGGTCGTGATGCTCACCAATATGGTAGTGCTCGTATCGCTCGACACCGTCGGCAAATATCCGTTTGGTTGCAAAACCGAACTCTACCAGTAAATCGATAGTCTTTTTGATATCCGGCTTTGTAATGGTAAGCCCTTCCTCTTCTGCAAAACACTCGATATCGGCAAGGGAGACATGGTGGTCGGCTGAGAAGAAGTATTCCATGATCCTGTGTACCGAATCGGTAACCGGAATGGAATGGAGGCTGAGAAGGCGTGTGCATTCGGCAAGTATCCTCCGATGTGCCCGCGTATTCATGGTGCAATTTTCTCCTTGTGTTTTTTCTGACAGTGAGGGCAAAGACCATATATCTGTAATTGGTGACGGGTCATGAGAAAATGTTTTTTTTGAGCAAGCGTGCAAATACGCTCTTCCATGGCCTTATCGGTAATTTCCAGAACCGTGCCGCACTCTTCGCATACCATGTGTTCGTGATGAGTCGTTCCGGGAATAAATTCGTAGTAGGAGTATGATTGATCGAGATTTATACGGCGAACAAATCCTCCGTTTTCAAGGTGGCCGATTGTTCGATAGATCGTGGCTCTGCTTACCGGCGTCTTTTTCTTGCGGAGATTTGCGGTCAGCTCTTCAATGCTGAAATGTGAGTGATTTTTAAATATCTCTTCCAGAATGGATTTCCGCTGGGACGTGCACAGGCATCCCTTTTCTTTCAGATATGCGGTAAACTGTTTTTTTGCCGTGGTAATCGCTTTGGTGCTCATGGAAAACCTTGAGTTTGAGACTCATTCTCAATCTAATGTACTAGTATACTATCCGGAACGGAGGGAGTGCAAAGAATCATTTTTTTTTATATCTATTTCTCATGCCCATTCGAATTATTATATTACAAGAAGTAATTTCTAATGGTGGTATAGGTAAACAAAGGATAATTATGCGTACAATGGTTCTGTTTTTTCTTTCTTGTGCAAGTACTGCGCTTTTTGCGCAGGAAGATACCGGTATAATCAGGGACCCCGACCTTGTTATGCTGACCCGGTTTGTTACCGCCGATGTCCGGAGTGAGGCGCTTGCCGGTGCGGGATGTGCTTTATTCGGAGGGATTACTACCGCGCATATCAATCCGGCTCTTCCCAATGCATTCAATAAACAACAGAAAATCAGGCATTGTATGGTCAATACCGGTTATTCAAGGGATTCCTTGTTTACCAGCCACAATGTGCCTGCGGGAATAAGCTGCTACCTCGGTGAACCGGGTACAATCGGGATTCTCTTCCGATACCTCAAACAGGATGACCAGCGCCGGATCCATGAGGGTGTTTTTAATTATTCCGGGCGGATGTTCGATAAGAGTATCGATCAGGGGGCAGTCGATTTCGGTATAAATCTGCGCTACGAGCGTCTGGAATGGCAGACTTTTGATCATGATTCGCTCTATAGGTATACCTACCGTAAAACATCCATCGATTCTCCCTGGACCGTAACCAGAGGAGCTGCCAGTGATGAAACCGAGTGGGGAAAAACCCGGGCCCAGCGTCTCATCTTCGATCTGGGCTTTGTGCAAAAAGGGATTGCCGACCGGCTCGATTTCGGGCTGACCTTTCACGACCTGCTTGGCTACTCCTGGATACGGCAAAAACCACATATTGGCAACAAAGTAGAAGAACTTGATTCTACCCTGGTCGATACAATCAATAATGGATATCAAATAACACACTATACCGATTCGCTCTATTATGTTCACGAATATAAAAAGAGCGAAGAATGGATTCCCAGCAAATACAAAAGGCTTACCGTCGGTATCGCTTATCACCCTTCAATTTCTCAGAACAATGTCCAGCTCAGTATTCCCGCCGATCTCGGTTTTATCGGGCTTTTCGACAAAGAAACGCAGACCAGATTTACTCTTCGCGTTGGCGTTGAAGCTAATTTTCTGGAGAATTACTACCTCCGGTTCGGCTTTGCCCGTGCTCCGCGGGTCATATATACCGGCGATCTTGACGGCGAGAAAAATATGAATACCAACATATTCACCGGCGGTGGCGGACTGCGACTTCATCCCTTCTCGGCCGATATTTCTATCGGCAAGGATTCGTGGGGAGTGGGAATCGGAATTGTATTGTAAGCATGTCCCCGTTACTTCATTCTAATACTTTTTCTTGTTTTTTCGCCGCTCTTCGATAAACGCTAAACCGGCCTGAGCGTTTTTGGTAACAATGAGTTCGTCGGGATAGCCCGCAGCTTCAACGAGCGGCTGCACCGAATCATCAAGACCAACTTCGTTTATCGCGTGAGCATCACTGCATACCGCTATTCTGCATCCCATGCGTTTGTAAACAGAAAGACTTTTTTCCATCGACGATCGTTCAAAGCGGTTACAGAGGATTTTTGAATTATTGATTTCAAGAGCAACGCCATGTTCGACAGCTGTTCGGGCAAGCCGTTCGATATCAAGAGGATAGTTTGGTGTTTCGGGATGGGTGATTATATCGATTTGTGGATTACGCTTGATTGCTGCAATCATGGCATCGGTGTAGGCCCGTGAATCATTCTGCTCCATGAGCTTATGATGGATACCGCACAGTACAATGTCGACATACTGCAACTTTTCCTCGGGAAAATCGATTTCACCTGAAAGGCTGATAAGATTTGATTCAGTTCCTTTCAGCATTATGATCCCCGGTACAGGATCAAACAGGCGGTCATAAAACGGGGGAGGGATCCTGCTGTTGAGTGCGGGACCATGATCGGTAATGGCCATGGCCGTCAGCCCCCGCTTTTTCCCTTGCTCGAGCATTTCCAGAACTGAATGAACCCCGCAGAGACTGAAATGGCTGTGAACATGAAAATCTATTTGGAGCATACTTTAAAATTTCCCCCACGAAATATACGGAGGGGAACCGGAAAGAGATTGGATGGTATGATTTAAAATTTCTGATTTAATAAGAAAAAGCAAGGCATGACTGCCTTGCTTTTTCTGAAAGTTATACAAAAGAGATTATCTCTTTTTTGCTTTTTTCTTTGCAGCCTTTTTAACAGGAGCTGCAGCAATAGAAGCGTGAGCTGCGGCCAGTCGTGCGATAGGAACACGATAGGGTGAACAGCTTACGTAGTTCATACCGACCTTATAACAGAAATTGACCGAGGCCGGGTCACCGCCCTGCTCACCGCAGATACCGACTTTGAGTTTTTCACGGGTACTCCGTCCTTTTTTCACACCCATTTCGATAAGCTGACCAACGCCGTCCTGATCGATAGTCTGGAACGGATCGTCTTTGAGGATATTCTCATCGAGATAATCATGGAGAAATCCGCCGATATCGTCACGGCTGAAACCAAAGCTCATCTGAGTGAGATCGTTGGTACCGAAAGAGAAGAATTCTGCTGTTTCCGCCATCCTGTCGGCAAGAAGCGCTGCCCGTGGAATTTCAATCATCGTTCCAACCAGATGGTTGATTTTCCGGATATTCAGCTTTTTACAGACTTCTTTATGTACCCGATCGACAATCGCTTTTTGAGCATTCAGTTCATTGACATCACAGGTGACCGGGATCATGATTTCTGGCATGGCTTTTGCATTATTCTTTTTCAGCTCACCGGCTGCTTCAAGAATTGCGCGAACCTGCATTTCGGTCACTTCCGGATAGGTAATACCGATACGAACACCCCGGTGTCCCATCATCGGGTTAGTTTCATGAAGAGCTTCACCGCGCTTTTTAACCTCAGCGGCACTAATACCAAGGCTCTTGGCCAGTTCACTTACTTTGGCTTCGCCCTGAGGCACGAACTCATGGAGCGGCGGATCAAGAAGACGGATAGTTACGGGCAGTCCGTCCATAACTTTCATCGTGTTCTTGATATCGCGCTTTACATATTTAAACAGGTCTTTAAGAGCGCTGCGACGGTCTTTATCGCTGTCACTGAGGATCATTTTACGGAGAAGGAAAAGCGGTTCATCACTGCCGCCGCCATAAAACATGTGCTCGGTACGGAACAGACCGATCCCTTCAGCACCAAAATCACGGGCAACCTGAGCATCTTCGGGGGTATCCGCGTTGGTTCTGACACCGAGGGTACGATATTTGTCGACTATTTTCATGAAATGCTTAAAACGAGGATTTTCCGAGGCATCCATCATTTCGATCCGGCCCTCATAAACAAGTCCTCTGGTGCCATTGAGAGTGATGTAATCACCTTCCTTATAAGTGACACCATCAATGATCATAATTCTGCTCTTTACATTAGGTTTGATCATGCCTGCGCCGACAATACAGCATTTACCCCATCCACGGGCAACAAGCGCTGCGTGGCTGGTCATACCGCCCCGGGAGGTCAGGATACCCGCCGCGGCGCGCATTCCCTCAACGTCTTCCGGTGAGGTCTCTTCACGAACCAGAATAACGACTTTTCCTTTTTTATGCCATGCAACAGCTTCTTCGGCAGTAAAAACGATTTGCCCACAGGCGCCGCCGGGTCCTGCAGGAAGACCCTTGGCAATAGCTTTTGCTTTCTTTTCCGATGCCGGATCAACAATGGGATGCAACAGTTCATCGAGCTGCGCAGGTTTCAGGCGGGTTACTGCCGTCTTTTCATCGATAAGTTTTTCGTTAAGCATGTCCATCGCCATGTTGAGCGCCGCAGTTCCGGTCCGCTTTCCAACACGGGTCTGAAGCAGATACAGCGTGCCTTCCTGAATGGTGAACTCGAGGTCCTGCATATCTTTATAATGCTTTTCGAGTTTTCTCTGGATTGCGTCGAGTTCCTTGTAAAGTTTCGGATAGGCTTCTTCCAGTGACGAAAGATGCTCGTTCTGCTCATTCTTGGTTTTTTCGTTAAGCGGATTCGGCGTCCGGGTACCGGCAACAACGTCTTCACCCTGAGCGTTCACGAGCCATTCACCATAGAAGGCATTTTCACCGGTGGCAGGGTTACGGGTGAATGCGACACCGGTTGCAGAATTTTCGCCCATATTACCAAATACCATTGCCTGGACATTAGTTGCAGTTCCCCACTCGTCGGGAATGCTTTCAATACGACGGTATGAGACAGCACGCTTTCCGTTCCAGCTTTTGAAAACAGCGCCAATACCACCCCAGAGCTGCTTTTCCGCATCGTCGGGGAATGGCTTTTTCAACACTTTTTTCACTTTTTTCTTATAGGCATCACAGAGAAATTTCAGATCCTCAATCGTCAATTCGATATCATTGGCGTACTTTTTTTCTTCCTTGAGTTCATCGAGTATCTCTTCGAGTTGAACACGAATGCCTCTGCCTTCTTCCGGTTCGATGCCTTCAGCCTTCTCCATAACCACATCGGAATACATGGTAATAAGACGGCGATAGGAATCATAAACAAACCGTTCGTTGCCTGTTTTATTAATAAGGCCGGGGATTGTATCGGTGCACAGGCCGATGTTCAAGACAGTATCCATCATACCCGGCATCGACTGACGTGCTCCCGAACGGCAGGAGAGCAATAGCGGATTTTGAGTATCGCCATAGCCCATACCCATATCTTTTTCGACCTTCTTCAAAGACTTCATCACCTGATCTTTCAGGCCTTCGGGGAACTTTGCACCTGCAGCAAAATAGTCATTACAGCAGTCTGTCGTAATCGTAAAACCGGCAGGAACAGGAATCCCCAATCGGCTCATTTCAGCCAGGTTGGCGCCCTTTCCTCCAAGAAGGTTTTTCATTTCAGCTTTGCCGTCGGTTTTGGTCTTACCAAAAGAATACACATACTTTTTTGGCATTATTTCCTCCATAATTTAAATTGTTATGACCATCATAGTATTCATTGATACTCAGTATTTTAAAGAAGACAGTGAAGAATAAGGCTTTGAAAATAAATGCCTTCTCCCGGTTCCATCAAGGGTAATGTGCATGGAAGAAGGTATATTATGCCATTGGACAGATTATTATTGCAATGATATAATTTTTTACTATGAAAAGAAATGCCGTAGCTTTCCTCCTTCGCCCCTTTAAAAATGCTCTTCTTCCCAAAGATGAGCTGAAACGAACGATAAACGATTTTATCAAGCGATTGATCAGACTGAGTACAGATCATCACAATCTCAGGTTTAATATCGCTGTTCCCGGGTATGTGCTCGAATTTATCGACCCTCTGTTTCTGGTTCAGCTCAGAGAGCTTAAGCGGGAGGGTAGAATCGAGTGGCTTACCTGCGGCTATACCGAGCCTTTTCTCAGCTTTTCTCCCCGAAAATTATCCCAGGAAAATATCCGGCACGGTCTGGATACCTGTCAGGAGCTTCTCGAAGAACGTCCGGCGGGCTTTATTCCCTCCTTTTCAAACTGGGAGCCTTCATTTATTGACATATTTAAAAATGTCGGGATTCAGTATATGGTGCTCTCAAAGGCAATATTTCCCGAAGAAGCACAGAATCGCCTGGGATACTGGATTACCGAACAGGCCGGCATCCCGATGCCCATGTTTCCGGTTACTATTTTCCGAAGCTCATCCGTGCCCCGGGATATCGCTTCGTGGATCCGGGAGGCCTTTGAGAATGATATATCAAACGAATTGTCGATTCCGCTTCTGTGTATCGATTATCTGATTCCGCTCCTGGCTGAAGAAGAAGGAAGTCTGGAATGGCTGATTTCGGTTTCAGATGCCCTCGAAAGTATTCTTGCCGAATATCAATTGACCCTTTTCAGCGAGTACCTTTCGGTCAACCCTCCACTGGGACTTCAATATATTCCCCCCAGTCTGGTTTTTAAACGCGACGATCCGGATTCTATCCGGTATTTTCTCAATTATCTCCACACCTTCGATCAGATAGGCATCATACAACGCAAAATGATGGAGGTTTGTGAAAATGTTTATTCCCGGCCTAACCCTCAGTGGATAAAACCTTTAAAAAAGAAACTCTTCTTTGCTCAGGATATAAACCGGTATGTTCCATCAGAAAACAACGGATTCATGTGTCCTTCCGACAGAATCTGGAGTTATGGCGCCATGATGGAAATCGAGAGTGAATTGCATAAAAAGGATAAAATACAGGGCGGACAGATTAAGATCAGCGATTTGCTCAAAGATGGCTCCAAGACTATTGTCATGTCCAACAGGCCTCTGAAAGCATACATCGATCACAAAAACGGCGGCCATGTATTTGAACTGGACTATCGTCACCGGAAACGGAATCTTTGCGCCGCTTTCAATCCCGAAAAGAATGTCATTCCCCGAATTATAACTTCTTCCCGTTCGAAAACATCATTTGTTGATCATATTTTCGATACGAATGTAGGGATGAATGATTTTATTGACGGGAGATACAAAGAGCAGGGAGATTTTTATAAAAGTCATTACGACTACAAAGTGAAAAAGAGTGCCACTGGAGTAAAGACTGTTCTTGTCAGGACTGGGTCGATCTCTCTGGAAAAGAAAAAGAATTTCCCTTTGAGTATCGAAAAAGTGTTTGGTTTTGAGAAGGATGTCGCTGCTCTTTCTTTTGTCTATCAGCTTTCCAGTCATTCACTTCTTTCTCATTCTTTTCGACTGGCTATCGAACTGAATCTCATGATTTCGGGCGTTCTAACCGATGAAGCCTATATGTGTAAAGATGGTGAAAAACCGATTAATATGAAAAGCTATCGCATCGCTTATTCTGATGTGTCAAAATGGAAAATCGAAGATGCCGAATCCGGCATACGGTTGGATTTTACAACACAGAAACCGGTTGATGTCTGGTGCTGTTCGTCTCCGGTTCCGGATACCATAAAACCCGGAGGGTGCGGAGTTTTAATGGTTATTTCATCACTTGTAAATCTTGAGGAAAACACGCTGTGGTCCCTTATCGGGAAGATGGAATGCACGAAGATACGTATGAAGCGAAAGGCTGTTGATGCGCTCTGAGGCTCTTGATATTATTATCGAAAGCAAGGGAAAAGCCGTCTGGCTTATTCTCTCGGGTCCATTCCATAATGAACAGGTGCCCAATATGCGGGAAAAAATCGGGGGCCTTGTTCAGGACGGCAATCGGGAAATTGTCGTTGATATGGAACAGGTAACCGATGTTGGGTCTCAGGTCGTCCCGGCCTTTTTAGATCTGCTCAACATGATCCAGGGTAAAAACGGCGCTTTACAGTTTATTTTTAAAAATGAGACCGTCACCAAAGCATTCGCTCCCTATAAAAATATTTTTTCAATTTATCCCGATGCTCATGCATTGGCCGCCGGTGGTTTTCTGGGATCGATGCGGCGGAGAAGCGAAATGCTGTTTAAAAAAACCGGCGTGCGTATATCCCTTCCTGTTGCACTCTTTCTCCTTATAATCATTGCAGGATGGTTTATTTCTCTGGGATTTATTATTCATCTTCAGAATGAAAGAATTCATCAGCAGGAAATCGAAATACGGGAATTGACCCATTGGAAAAAAAAGTCGGAAAAAGAGATAGAAACACTCCGCGAGAGAATCAAACCCATGGAACAACTCGGTCTTCTACCCGACACCTCAACAAAAAACCGTGAGTAAATCAGATTATCACCGAAATTTCAAACTGGGTATCGTGGCTCACGGCAATAAATTATGGATTGCCGAGCCCTTGAGCATGCTCTTTGTGTTTGTTTTTGTGATTATTCTTACCCTATTAACCGGCGTCATCATTCGAAACGGGAACAGAATACACCGTCATCAGCAACAGATTTCGCTGCTTAAGATCGAAAATCTCACTCTTGATTATCTTAAGGAAGAACTGGCCGAAAAAGAACGGATTTATACACCTCTCTATCGTTTTACTAAAGGACGGTTGTCTCCCCGTATTTATGCCCAGCTGGTCGACCTCGTGTATGTGAACAGTAAAAGCTTCGGCTACGATCCGTTGCTGGTATTGGCCGTTATCAATGTGGAAAGCGTATTCGATCCCCGGGCTCTAGGCCGTTATCGAAGCGGCAGACTCAGCGGAGCTTTCGGATTGATGCAGCTCAAGCTTGCAACTGCCCGGGAGGTTGCAGAGGATCTGGGAATGGGAGCACTGGAGAAAAAAGACCTTTTCAAACCCGAGATCAATATTGTGCTCGGGATCGCCTATCTCACCCGGGTCATCGCCCATTTTAAAAGTTTGAAACTGGGAATTCTGGCCTATAATCAGGGGCCGGGAACAATCGAAGAAACCCTTGCCGGAAAAAAACCGCTTTCAATCCGCTACTTCAACAAGGTGCTTAAAAGCTATTACAAGCTCCAAAATATGGCGCTCGATTCCTGAGTTCAGGAAACCGGATAGCCATGCTCGCGCAAAAAACGTTTGTCATTGCGCCAGTGCGGCGTTACTTTGATATGGCACTTTATATAGGCGGGAACCCCGGTAAGCTTGCTGAGGTCCGCTTCGGCATAGGAGCGGATTTTTGAGATCACGGCGCCGCCTTTACCAACAAGGATGCCGCGTTGCCCCTTGGTTTCCACATGAATGGTCGCTTCAATGAAATGCCCCTGCTCTTTTTCCTTGTACGATTCGATTTCCACAAAACAAGCATGGGGAATCTCCTGCCGTGTGTTTTGAATAATACAGCGCCTGATATATTCGGCCGCAAAGAACCGAAGGTTTTCATCGGTAATGTCTTCCTCCGGAAAATACTGCGGCCCTTCGGGGACGAGGGGTTTGATTGCTTCTAAGAACCGGTCTCCCGTCTCCGGAGCAGTGGCTGAAACAATGAGCGAGGGAAGCTCTTGCAAGGATGGGAATTTCTCCAGAAACTCCCTTGTTTTTGCTTCAGGGTCGGGAATCCGATCCTTTTTATTGAAAATTATAATTCGCTTGCTGGTAAAATTACTCACCAATCCGGCAATCTTCTCTTCCTCTTCACCAAACTCTCTCATGAGGTCCACAACATAGCAGACAATATCAACATCACCCTCCTTAAGCGCCCGTTCAGCTTCATCGATCATGGCAGTGTTAAGTTTGTATTTTCCTCCATGAATACCCGGTGTATCAATAAATACAAGCTGCATCTCGCTGTCGGTATAGATCCCCTTGAGGTTCTTCCGGGTGGTCTGGGGCAATGAGGTCACAATCGACACCTGTTCACCGAGAATAGTGTTCAACAGGGTCGATTTCCCGCTGTTTGGCCGCCCGATCAAGGCGATGAATGCAGAATGGTAAGTGTTTGTCATGATATTTCCGTTAATTGCATTAATTCAGGGTGGATGGTTTCTCTCTCAAATCGTTGTCGCACTCGTTGTCTCAGATCTAAGGGTTCAGGGTGCGGTAAGAGAGGATACAGTGTTATCGGGTATGGTTTTTCTTTCATTTGTCGTAATCGCTTTCGTTAGCTTTTGTCTCTTTTTTTACGTTCAACGTTTAACCTTCAACCTCATCCTGCTCTTTTAATTTCGCAAGCTTTTCCCGCCGTTCATCGGCAAGCTGAATATTTCGGATATACCGTCGCATCAATTCCGCTCCGAGATAGCTTGAGTGAACTGTCCAGTTTGCATGGTGAACCGTGACAACTCCCACGGCGACCCGTTGCCGCGGATCATCGTTATGGCTGGCAAAACCGATAAACCAGTCGGCTTTACCGAGGCCATCTTTATCAACCGAGCCGGTTTTACCACCGTAAACAACGTTTTTAAAACGATATGAATTCCGCATATACCGAAAAGATCTTCTCGCGGTCCCATTGCGCGTAACCTTTGACATCATGGTACGAATCGTTTGTGCTGTTGACGGTTTTACCGGTTCTCGCCAGGTCGAGTTTGCAGGTTTGTATCTGATTTCCCCGGTACTGCAATCGGAAATGCTGTCGACCAGACGTGGAAAGGGCATCCTTCCGTCGTTGGTAATGGCCGATGCAATGAGTGCTCCCAAAAGTGGGCTTAACGTAGTTTTCTGATTGAATCCCGATGCCAGTTCGGCGATACAGAATGTTGAGTCACAATGGAGGACTTTCGATTTCTCGACCGGGAGTTCGAAGGGGACCGAGGATCCGAAACCGAACCGGTGTGCATACTCCTGAAGTTCCTGAAAGCCGGTAATATAAATACCGATCCGTCCAAACACCGGATTGATCGAATAGGCGTAGGCCTTAGTCAGGGAAATATTTTTGTAGTTACTCAACTCTTCTTCCAGTTGAAAATTATACAGTGTATACCGCCGGCCGGTGAGTTTGATGCAGCTCGATGGTGTCAGGAGATTGTTTTCCAGTGCTGCGGCTACAGTAATTGTTTTAAAAATGGATGCTGCCGGGTAAATGCTTTTGCAATACAGATCGGTTCCGATAGAGGATGCACTGTCGTGGGTATAGGAGAGAAGCGCTTTTATTCTTCCTGTTGAAGGCTCCATGAGTACGGCAGCACCGTATTGAGGATGGTATCGTTTAAACAGCTTCTTTCCATATTCCTGAATAAGTGTGTCGAGTGAATAATGGACTATCCACGATTCTTTTTTGAAATGAAGGGTGTCGTTGATGGAAAATCGGGTGGGCGGATATTTTTTCAGCACTGCCTTGACATCGTCAAATTCGACCATGCCTCGTCGCTTTTTGACCGGGAGTGATGGTTTCCCCTTTTTTTTATCTGTCTGTGTATGGACCGATGCCTGCTTTATTTCGGTAGTTTTTTTTCCATGCGTGGTTTCGGATTTTCCGGACTTTGCGCCGAGGAAAACACGGAGGAGGACGGCTGCCGCGATAATGCCGAGAATAAGCCGTATTCTTCCTTTGCGTGGAAATTTTGATCTGTTCGGTGATTTTCCACTGCGGATACGCCGCGTCATGAGTGAGGTTTTATTCATGCAATTGTATGGTGAGATATGGGTGATAGTGCATACGTGTCGAATAAAAAGATCTGATAATAAAAATAAAAAAAAAGCCGGATGATACAAAAGGTCATCCGGCATAAATTGTATAATTCCGCAGACCTTAAAAGACCATGCTCGCCTGAATGCTCACATTGCTGGGCTTCTGAACTATGTCGCCGTTGCTGCCGTATTCAAACCCGTACCGGGCATCCCAGATGATACCGGCGCCGGGCATGATCTCAAAACCCATCCTGTAGCCGTAGTACATCGATGGTGTGGGAGCTAAGAAACCGTCGGTTTCTCCGGTTACCGGATTGACATTTCGTCCGATATTTGTCTTGTAAAGGTATGCCTCGGCCTTGTAGAGCTTCGGTATTTTACTGATTACAAGGTCGCCGATTCCGCCGTTGAGTTCGAAGCGGTGATCCAGCGGATCTTCGGCCCCCTCGGTTTCAGCTTCACCGATAAGATACTGGTAGGTGCCGGTAATGGTGAATGCATTGGCGATATTGAATCCCAGCGATCCGTATATACCATTGAGGTTCTGCTCGATAACATCGTCTTCCCTCACCGTGATCCGCCTGATCGAATCGTTGATGATTTCCCGCTCGATCCGCTCATCAAAATAATAGGGACCAAAATAGCCGGGAGTAAAATCTCCTGCGGTATGACGGTACTCTAGGCGGGCCGACAGAGGGCCGACATTCAGCGCCGCACCTGGTGCGCCGATACCCCATCCCTCAGTTGCGGTGTTGTCGACATTGCTCTCTTCGTGATCGTCGATACTCATGCCGTACTGACCATACACGGCAAAATTGACCAGCTTAGTGGAGATAATCGGCATGGTGGCATCAAAACCGAACATGGAGTAGGCATCTTCGGCTCTGCTGGCCCATTTATCTTTATGCTCGATAATTGTGTCATAATTATTATCTTCCATCTTATCAGCACGAAGGCTGTCGTAAATGACATAACTTTTATTCCCAAATTCATTACGCCAGAATGTGCTGTCAAAAATATTATCCTGATCTCTGTCCCATGTGGGGCCACTCAGGCTATAATCCCATTCTCTCGCAGGCGCATACTGGTTCCGGTCGGTCATAAACAACACGCCGATATCGATGCCCTTGAGCAGGGGAATCTCGGTAGGCTTCAGCGGTTTGACCGCAAACCGTCCGCCCACGATACCACCGTCGTTTTTAAAATCATAGAAATCCGCAACCACGGTCTGGAGACTGATCCCGATCGGGCTGAGATCGTTGAGATAGAACTGGAGGCCGATCCGGCGGTCGTCGGGGTAATGGAGTGTATTGTTGAACCGGTCCACGATAAAGCCATAGGCCAGCGTGACATTATCAAGCCCGCCGAATTTAGCAAAGACCGGGTCGTTTTCGTGGTTGAACCGGATATATCTGATTTTACGCAACAGCGATTTTGCCCAGGTGTCTTCATCGAACTCCCATCCCTTGGGATCGAATTTACCTTCCGAGTTGATAAAGAGTTCGACATCCAGGCCGATGCCGAATTTCCAGATCGGAATATCTGCCAGGAAGGCGATCCGGGTCCACATTTCATCTCCCACGGATACGGGGCCTGCCGAAAAACCGAAGGAGGTTTTGTCGGCGCCCTTTCCTTCTTCACTCTCTTTTTTTTCTTCGCCGGCGGGCTCTTCCTTTTTCTCAGCCTGCGCGTTTGCCGCTGCATTGCCGGGAGGCGGGGCTGATCCGCTGGCCGGTGCAGCGGATGCTTCTTTTTGCGCCGGTTTTTCCTCACTTGCCGCATCGTCGGAACCGGTTTCTTCGAGTGCGTCTTCAGGTTCCTCTGCGCCTGTTTCTGAGGGCTCTTCTTTTTCAGGCTCCTGTGCCATCTGAGCGGTTTGCATTGTTTCGGATTCCAGGGTTTCTTCCTGTTCGTTCGCATCACTCGCTGATGGTTCATCCTGCTGCATGGGGGCCGATTCGGCGGTGACACCCGACCAGCTTTCCAGGGATGCGACCGCATTATCGGAGAGATCGCCCTGTTTGAATGAACCATCGTTGGGGGCAAAAGTCCCGTATTTTCGCGGTTCGACCAGAATCGCTTCGCCGGAAGGGGCTTCCATGCGCATTCTCCCCTTGATACAGGCCACGGTCGGTTCGCCGGAAGGAGTATACTTGACAGCAGCAGCTGTACCGATAGGCTGGATTGTACATCCCCGGGCATTCACAACAACCGAATTAAGTTCATAGGGCTGCTCCCGGGAAAGAAAAACCTGCCCCTGAACAAGGCCGATAATGGGAGTAAGATCGGCGCCTTCAATGGATATTCTGGTGGTGCCCTTTAAAAGCAGTGTCGCCGATTTGCTCAGCACAAGCTTCGCTTCGCCTGCACTGTCAATAAATATCGAATCACCGTAGGAAAATTCATTTGAATCTTCTGCAGCAACCCAGTCACTGGCCCCCTTCGCGAAATGGAGTACCTGTCCGGATTGCTTGATAAGGGTAAAACCCTGCGATGATACCGCCAGTAGTAATAGCATGAAAATGAACGAGTAAAACCGGTGATTCTTACCCATGCAAACCTCCCCGTGCTTGGTTGTAAATAATGGTGCCAAGATACTGATATTTCAATAGATTATACACTACTGCATTATAATATACCAGAATTAACAGGCATAAGTCTACAAATATTCTATTCTTTTGATGCTGCGGCACGGCAGTAGATATCCGAAAGCTGATCGATTATTCCGGTCCAGGAGAACTTTCGATTAATAGAGTCGAACCCGGCATCGGCCATGAATGCGGCTTTTACCGGATCGGCGAAAATCGATGAAATCGCCTGCGCCAGGGTTGAAGGAGCCTTTTGGGGCACTAAAAGCCCGGTAACACCGTTATTCACAATATCAGGGATTCCGCCCACATTGGTGGCAACGATCGGTTTGCGATAGGTGAGCGCTTCAATCAGTACGACCCCAAGGCCTTCAGTATCTCCCCGGCTGTCCACAATTGAGGGGAGAACAAAAACACCGCACCGGGCAAAAAGCGACTCAAGCTCTTCCTGCGATACTTTCCCCGGCACGTTCACCGCAGAGGAGACCTTTTCGGTTTCGGCGAGTGAAATAAGTTCCTGCTGCAGAGGGCCGCCGCCGGCAATAGTACACCGGGCATCGGGCCACTTCGCAACGATTTCAGGCATGGCCCGGATCAGGTAAGGAAGGCCCTTGCGTTCGATAAGACGGCCTACCGAGAGAATGTGATGGGGCTCGACTGCCGACCGGTCGGTTGCATGGGGTGTTATAGTCGTTCCGTAAGGAACAACATGCACCTGCCGTTCCACCAGTGAGGTAACTCTTCCCTTGGTAAAAGATGAATTGACAATTACCGCATCGGCTTTTTTAATGAACCAGGAAAGGAAGAATTTCACAAACCCGTATTTCTGCATCAGAAGAAGGCTTGCTCCGTGAAAATTAAGGATGACTTTCGACCGGCGGAAAAAGAGTGCGCCCACACCGAAAAATCCATGGGGAAAGGGCCAGTGAATGTGGAGAATGTCGAAACGCTCTTTCAGGTGAAGCCTGATCAGGCCGAGGGTTCCAAAAAGAATATAAAAAATCGTGATAATTTTATAATGGAATTTATGAATCTTATTCGGCGCACCTTCATCATGAGTCAAGGTCTCCCAGGGAGCAAAAAAATACCGGAACCGTTTCACCGGAATACCGTCGATGGTATGGGAGCGCAACCCGCGGAAGGAAGGCACATAGGCCGTAATGTCATACCCCCGTTCCCGAAGCAACCTGAGCGTTGTCCGAAGCCAGGGAACTTCAGAATCCTTGTGGTGACGGGGAAATACCGATCCGATATAGCAGATTTTCATAATTCATGGTCCAGGATTCGAGGCTCAGGGTTCAGCAAAATACTGGTTGTAGACTTTTAATCATATGTCGTAATCCTTCTCGTTAGCTTTTATCTTCTTCTTTTCCCCCGGGCCTTCTTCACTCAATCGTCTCCCTGATCGAATACCGGTGTTTGGGTACCGAATGGGTGATCATTTCTCCAATCAGGCCTATGGAAACGAACTGTATGCCCATGATTATTGCGCCTAGTGAAAGAATTACCAACGGTCTGACCCGCATTGCTCCGGTGATTATCCACTGGACACCGAAATAGCTCAGGACCGCGGCGCCGGCGAGGCCGAAAAGAACGCCCAGAAGGCCGAAAAAATGGAGCGGCTTGCGCATATATTTCCGGAGGAAAAGAAGCGTGAGCAGATCGAACATCCCGGTTGCCCGCCCAAGCCCGAATTTGGATTTTCCATATTTCCGCCGGTGATGAGTCACGACCATCTCGGTCACCCGGAAACCGTCCCAGTGTGCCAGTACCGGCAGGTAGCGGTGACGGTCGCCATAGATTTCCAGACTCTTGGCCGCAGGAGCACGGTAAGCTTTGAATCCGCAATTGAAATCGTGGATTTTGACGCCGGAGAAAAGTGCGGTCAGGGAGTTGTAAAATTTCGACGGCAATGTCTTTGACAGAGGATCATGGCGTTTCTTTTTCCATCCCGAAACAACATCATACCCTTCATCGAGTTTATTAAGCATTTCCGGAATCGCCGAGGGATCATCCTGCAAGTCGGCATCCATGGTAACGATAACATCACCCTCGGCCTTATCGATACCGACACTGAGTGCCGCCGACTTTCCGTAGTTTCTGTTGAAACTGAGAACCTTTAGAGTACCCGGGTATTTATCGTGAAGCTCTTTACATATTTCGAGCGAACGGTCGGTGCTGCCGTCATCAACAAAAATAACTTCGTACTCATAGCCGAGCGGATTGATTGCCTGCTCGATAGCCTGAGTCAAGTGAACAAGACTGTCTTCTTCATTGTAGAGCGGAACGACTATTGATAATTTCATCGCTTTGAAGTTTCCTTTTTGGTACAATGCTATGGGTAAGAAAAAGCACGCCGCCCACCGAGCTGACGAGAATGCCGACCAGTGACGCCAGGAATTCCATCACTACGGCAGCCTCGCTTTTGAATCCGGCAAAGGCAAAAAGTGCACCGCCGACACTTTCTTTAATACCGAAGGGCAGGGGTAGTATCATTAAAATTGCGAGTATGGGAACAAAAATGAAAAAATAATGAAAGTTGGTGGCAGTCACGAGTCCCAGTGATATGCCGCACAGCACATGAACGCCGATACGCATGAACTGGATGAACAGTGAGAGTCCTGCAACAGGAAGTATCGATTTTCTGTCTTTGAATTCGATAATCGTTTGCGAAACAAGATTCCGGATAATCTCTTTTTTGGGAACCGGAAATTTGTCGATAAAAATAAAAAGCAGTTTTTGTAATCGACGGGATATCAGAAACCCCAGGATTCCACAGAAGACGGCAAAGGTCGCAAAAAGTGCCAGAAAAGCGGTGGTCAGCACTTTGCCTTCAATAAGTCCGCGATTAAGAAGAAAAAGGCTTCCGCCAAAGGCAAATCCCATCATGGCCAAAAGTCCGGCAAAGCGGTCTAAAAAGGTTGCGGCGACGCCCGCTTTACCGCTCTGATTGCTCATCTTTACATAAGCTATTCGTACTGCATCACCTGCGGCAAAACCGAAAATGAAATTGTTAAAAAACATGCCCATAAAATAGAGTTTGCATGCCTGCCAATAGCTAAGGAGAATGCCCTTGGTTGAAAGCAGCATTTTCCACTGTAATACGCCAAGTAAACCGCTGAGACCGAAAATACCCAGAGCAGCAAGCAGCCACCGAACTTTGGCCATTGTCATGGTTTCTACAATGTTTTCGAAACCAAGTCTGGAGATGACAAAGGCGATAATGCCGGTAGTAACGGTGAGTTTGAAAAGTATGACAAGTGTTCTTCGCATTTGAACCTAGATGACCTTTTCTATGGCCCTGTTCATTCGTTGTGTAATAGTATCCCAGTTGAATTCTTTTGCATAGGATACCGCTGTTTTTTCCATTTGTGTGCGACGATCCGAATCTTCGAGCATCTCTTTGACCTTGCCGACAAAATCCCTGCGGTCATTATACCGGAATAAAATCCCGGTAGTTCCGTCTTTAACCGAATCGCATAATCCCGGTACATTACTCGATATCGAAATCGTGCCGCAGAGGTTTGCTTCAATATTGGTAATACCCCATCCCTCCTTGACCGAGGGGTTGATTTTCAGGGTGGCCCTGCTCAGGAGATCCCGTTTTTCGGTTTCCGAGATAAAACCGGCAAACTCAACAGCATCATCGAGTCCCGATTCATGAGTCAGCTTTTTTAATTCATCCTGATAATCACCACTACCCGCAACGATAAGGTGGGTTGATGGAAAGTCTTTGCGGATTTCAGGAAGGCAATTAATGATAAACTGTATGTTTTTGTATTTTTTAATCCGTCCCACATAAACTAAAAGGGGAGTAGATGCCTTTTCTTGCGACGGATAGAATGCTTCGCAGTCGATTCCGGGCTCAACAATATCGACAGCGTCCTGATTTCCGGTAAACTGCGTAACTTCCCGGCCCGTGCTGTTGGAGATCGCAACAAATCGCTCTCTTTTATAGAATACCGGTACCATCTTTTCCATGAGATAGATATAGGATGCCATCGGGAAATTGATCTCTTTAAAAATTGCTGTGCCGAAAAAATGCATTACCAGGTGAAGGCGCGGTTTTTTAGTATAAAGAGGGGTGAAAAAGGGTGCCTTATTTAAATCTTCAATTATCAGATCGAATTCCTGCTGATGCTTTTGTACCCATGGAATTACCGAAAAATTGAAAAGGAGTCTTGATCCGATACGGATAACACGGGTCCCATCGATTTTTTCGGTAGCCGATGCATCCAGCCAGAGATGGCTGAGGACAGTCACCGAATAGTCGTGTTCTGTTGCCAGGCGCTTGAATATCTCGTGATAATATATTTCGGCGCCGCCGGCTTCGGGATTATTGATATCCCGCCAGTTTATCAGTAAAATTCTCTTTTTCGGCTTCATTGCTCCTGCCGTGGTTCCTAATTTCAAAAAATATCAGGCATGAAAAATAATAGATCACCAGAAGGTAAATACGGTCGTTCGGTAAAAAATATTGAAATGATTATAGTATAGTAAGGTAAAAGTGGACATGAAAATGAATGGTTGATTCACCCTCTTTATACGCGCCCCGGACATGGGATAATTTATATTACCCAGTCGACTTTGCCCGATTTCGGGCTAGTTTCCCTAGTACCAGAAAAGATGGAGTTGTGTTCATGTCTAATGAAGCTATTCAGGAGTATTTGTCGTCGGTTCCCACAGAAAAGATTAACAGCGGCTTTCTGGCCTATCTTGCCAATCTTACCGAAGTCGCCAAAGTTGCCCCGCTGGTGGCTCAGTCGACGGTTCAGGAGCTAATCGATCAGCGAAATAACCTGAAATTGATCGCCAGTGAAAATTACTGTTCCCTTTCGACCCAGCTCGCTATGGGAAACCTTCTGACCGATAAATATGCTGAAGGCTTTCCTCTGCACCGGTTTTACTCAGGCTGCGGCAATGTAGATGATATCGAAGCCTTTGCCTGTGATCAGGCATGTAAACTTTTTGGATGCGACCATGCCTATATGCAGCCTCACAGCGGTGCGGATGCCAATCTTATCGCCTACTGGGCAATTCTGAGTGCCCGGGTGGAAACCCCTGCACTTGAGAAAATCGGTGAAAAAAATGTGGCCAAGCTTTCACAGGAAGACTGGACAAAGCTCCGGCATGAATTGGGAAATCAACGGCTTCTGGGTATGGATTACTATTCGGGTGGCCATCTCACCCATGGCTATCGCCACAATGTTTCTGCTCAGATGTTCGATGCCTATACTTATGGAGTAAATAAAGACACCGGCTTGATCGATTATGATGAAATTGCCCGAATGGCAAAAGAGATTAAGCCGCTGATTCTTCTTGCGGGATACAGTGCCTATCCCCGGAAGATCGATTTTGCCAAAATGCGTGAGATTGCCGATTCGGTGGGCGCGGTCTTTATGGTCGATATGGCCCATTTCGCCGGCCTGGTTGCGGGCGGCGTGTTTACCGGCAATTTCAGTCCGATCAATCATGCTCATATCGTAACTTCCACAACCCACAAAACTCTTCGTGGCCCCCGGGGCGGAATTATCCTCTCCACCGCAGAATTCGGCGAGTATGTCGATAAAGGATGTCCCATGGTGATCGGTGGCCCGCTTCCGCATATCATGGCATCGAAAGCAGTAGCGCTGGTTGAAGCCGCCGGACCTGAATTTAAAGATTATGCCCGCAAAATTGTGGAAAATGCATCAATTATGGCCGAGGCATGCCGGAGTGAAGGTATGAAAATCGCTACAGACGGTACCGATAACCATCTTTTCCTCGTTGATGTTACTACCTTTGATATTACCGGACGGCAGGCTGAAAGTGCAGTCAGAGATTGTCGGATGACACTCAACCGGAATTCACTGCCTAACGATCCAAACGGGCCCTGGTATACAAGCGGTCTTCGTATCGGAACCCCCGCAGTGACAACTCTCGGTATGGGTGAAGACCAGATGAAAGAAATCGCATCGATCCTCAAACTTGTCCTCTCTCATATAAAAGCCACCACGATTGACTCCGGACCAAATGCCGGAAAGTTGAGTAAGGCAAAGTATACTATCGAGGATTCAGCAAAAAAAGAAGCCCAATCCCGGGTCGAAACGCTTTTGAAATCCTATCCTGTGTATCCGGAACTTGACGGGGATCTTCTCCGAAAACATTTTAGCTGATTGTTGTGGGTTTCAACAAAAGTCATCGTCCAAAATAAATGACAATGTTCAAGCATCTGATTATAAGCCTTCGTCCCTGGCAATGGGTCAAAAATTCCTTTGTTCTGGCACCACTGATATTTACAAATCAGTTTATGAACATACGGCTGGGCCTGAAATTCCTGGCGGGCTTTGGTGTGTTCAGTATCTTTGCAAGCACGGTCTATTTGATCAACGATATCGCCGACAGGGAAAAAGACCGTGCCCATCCCCTGAAAAAGAACCGCCCCATTGCAGCGGGAAAGCTGAGTGTCTCCTTTGCCGTAGCTACCGCAGTGATCATGCTGGCGGTTGCGATACCCCTGGCGTATCTGGTTGATAAACAGTTCTTTGTTATAAGCCTGATATATCTCGGCCTTAATTTTGCGTACTCCTTCGGTTTCAAAAAACTTATTATTATCGACGCTCTCTGCGTGGCGCTGGGATTCGTTTTCAGGATCTGGGCCGGTACTGCTATTGCAAATGTTGACCCCACCGCCTGGATAACCTTGTCGACGTTCTTTCTGGCGCTTTTTCTGGTATTCGGTAAACGCCGGGGAGAAATGGTGCATATCGACAGAAAAACCTACAATCCCAAAACAGCGCTCATGAAATATCAGCCGCAGTTTCTTGACAGTGTTATTATTGTGGTATCGACCTGCGCGATCATGTGCTATTCGCTTTTTGCTCTTTCAGGCTATGCAAAGGAGAAATTCGGCACCGAATATCTGATCGCCGGAGTGCCCTTTGTGGTGTACGGTATATTCAGGTATTTTCATCTTATTTACAACGAAGAGAAAGGGGCCGATCCCACCGATGCGGTCCTGACCGATTTCCCGATTCAGATTGCGGTAGTCGGCTGGTTGGTTACGATGGTGGCTGTAATATATATTTTCTGAATTATACGACATTTAACAAGGAGAGATATATAATGAAAACACTTATAACTGGTGCCCCCGGATGGCTTGGAACGACCCTGGTTGAAACCTTAATTAAAGGCAGTGATGAGTTCGATGTCGAGACACGGGATGTCCGGTGTCTTGTGTTGAGAGGTACCGATACCTCGTATCTGAAAGAACTCGGTGCCGAGATTGTGGAAGGCGATCTTACCGATCCGACGACACTCATGAATGTGGCTAATGGAGTCGATACGGTTATCCATTGCGCCGGTTTGATTCATCCTAAGTTTGTCCGGGAACTCCACGAGATCAATACCCGTGGTACCGAAAACATGATCACCGCAGCATCCTATGCCGGAGTCAAACGGTTTGTTTTCATCAGCAGCAACTCTCCTGCGGGAACAACCCGGGGCAAGAAAATCCAGATGACCGAATCTACTTCCTATAATCCCTATATGGCCTATGGCCGAAGCAAAGCCGATGCCGAAAAAATCGTCACCCGCTTTCAGCAGCAGGGCAAAATCGAGACCGTCATTATCCGTCCATGCTGGTTTTATGGTCCCAATCAACCGGCCCGCCAAAGCAGATTTTTCAACATGATCAAGGCCGGCAATCCGTTGGTTTTCGGTGACGGCTCCAATCTTCGGAGCATGTCCTACGTCGATAATATCGTCCAGGGGATCGTTCTTGCTGAAAAGAACGAAAAAGCCAACGGCCAGATCTACTGGATCGCCGATGAGCGTCCATACCCGACAATCGAAATCTACCGCACCGTTGCCGACCTGCTGGGTGTCGATAATTTCCAGCCTCGCCATGTTCCCGGCATATCCTGCCTGATCGCCGAAATCTCCGATCTGGCTATCCAGGCCACCGGTCTCTACTGGACCGAGGTTCACGTGGTTGGCGAAATGAACAAGAATATCGCCTGCAGTATCGAAAAGGCCAAAAAGGAGCTGGGATATCAACCCAAAATCGATCTTCGTGAAGGCATGAAACGCTCGATTGAGTGGTGCCGGAAAAACGGGATGGATATTTGAAAAAAGTTTTAGTAACCGGCGGCGCAGGATTTTTCGGGGTTCACTTAACCCGTCATCTGCTTGATCGCGGGTATGATGTCCGGATTCTTGATGTTGCCGATCTTAACGATTCCGACCTGGAAAAAAAGGTCGAGTTCATTCAGGGTGATATACTCGATTCCGCTGTTGTTGCCCGGGCTGTCGAGGGTACCGATGCGGTGATTCATAATGCTGCGCTGGTGCCTGTTTCCCGGTCGGGAAAACGGTTCTGGTCCGTTAATGTCAACGGCACCAGAAACATGCTCGAGCATGCCGAAAAAGGGGGAACAAAAAAGTTTGTCTATATCTCATCGAGTTCGGCCTACGGCATTCCAACCAAAATCCCTATCGATGAGTCGGCGCCGCTCAATCCTTTCGGCAATTACGGCAAATCCAAGGCTGCCGGTGAAGGGATATGTCAGTCATTCAAAGACCGCATGGATATTTCCATTATCCGCCCCCGGACCATCCTCGATGAAGGCCGGCTCGGAATCCAGCAAATACTTTTCGACTGGGTGAAAAAAGGAAAGAATTTTTATATTTTCGGTAAAGGTGACAACCGGTTTCAACTGGTAAGCGCCTATGATTTGGCCGAAGCCTGTTGTTTGACGCTCGAAAAATCCTGCCGGGGTGAAGATTTCAATATTGGCGCCCAGGAATTCACTACCCTCCGGGGCGATCTTGAAGGCCTGGTGAAAAATGCCGGTACGAAAACAAAAATTGTTTCCGTGCCCACAAAACCCGCTCGCGCGGTCCTCCAGGTACTCGATTTCCTCCGGATTTCCCCCTTTGTCGATTACCACTACTATATCCTCAGCCACGATGTCTGGTTCGATACCGCAAAGGCACGGAATATGCTCGGATGGAAAGCCAAAGATTCCAATGTCGACATGCTGACCCGCGCCTACCACTGGTATCTCGAGCACGAAAAAGAACTTGAGACCGCTGTCGGTACCACCCACCGGAAAAAAGTAAAATTAGGGATCATCAAGCTGGTGAAATGGATTTCGTGAAAATGCACTTATGAAATCAGGAAGATACATATGAAAGCATTTGATAGAATCACATTAAATCAAAATATCCATGGCTCGTACAACCTTTTCGGAAGAAATCTCTTCCCGAAAATACCCACACAAATAAAAAGCAGAGATATAAGTGACAGCAGCATTCCTTTTGTAAAAGCAGAAGACTGATATTTCATAACCACCCGGTGTGTTCCCTCGGGCACGGCAATGGCTCGGAACAGAAGGTTGGCCGGATAGAGCTCTGTTTTTTTTCCGTCGATAGAGGCTTTCCAGGCAGGATAGTATACCTCGCTTGCCGAAAGAAGCATAGGCTGATCGGCCGTTACCTCCAGTTCGATCCGGTTGGGATTTTCCTCGATCAAGCGAACGGTCCCCGATGCATCTTCACGGGGGGTAATTGCAATGGCGGGCTCCTCCTCAAGGGCGATATCCTTGCCTACCCCAAAATTATCCGAGTTTATATACGAGATAACATCATCTATCGAAGAGCAGACCTTGTAGGATGTCGACAAATAGAATCGTGGCGCAGTGCTCAGGCGCTCGAACTGGAACTGGTCGGGCATTTTCCGATATCTGATATTGAAAAGCTTCTGCCCGGGTTCGATATCCACCTTGTATAGAAGCTCGTTATACCGGGTCAGGCGGAGCTGGTTGTATCCTTCAGTGAGCGGAATCTCTTCCACATTGCCCAGATTGCGGGGAAGCATCATCTGGCCCTCACCGGGGCCGCGGTACAGCCGGCTTTGGATACGGAATTTCTCCTGTGTAAGCTCCTGCTTGAACGGCCGCAGATTGAACCGCCGATAGAACGCCTTGGGATTCATTGTGCCCCCACCGAATGAGCTTCCGTAGTTGTAAAGCTCGATAAAGACCAGCATGGCAAGAAAGAATCCGAGAAGCCCCCGTTGCGAGGTTCTGATCATGCCGACCAGTAAAATCATCACAACCACTGTCATGCCGAGAGTGAGTGCCACCGAATTTTTCGATTGCGACAGCACCTGTTCGTGCGCGAAATACCGTGAACTTGTGTCGAATGCACCGGCTAAGAAAAGAAAGGAGAAGAGTGCGATAACCCCTGCCAGTACCGATACGGCGATCAGGTACTGCCGGTCCTTTTTTTCATTCCTTTTGATAAGCTTGCTCATGCCGATTCCTGCAAGAAGGATCAGGCAGAAGGAAAAGAAAAAAGCAAAACGTCCGGGTATTCTGAATTTATTGAATCCGGGAACGATCGTAAACACAACCCGGTACAGCGGCGTATGCTCGCCCAGGGCAAGGAGCATCAGGATAAATCCCAGTATGGACAGAAAGAGAACCCGTTTGTTGATCTTAATGTCAATTACTGCACGCAGGGCCAGAAAGAGGGTGCCCAAGCCGCAGAACAGCGAAGTCTCCCAGAAAAAATGGGACTGGCCCTCAAAGGCCCAGAATGGAGATCCCGCCGAACGGTCGCCGGTAACATGACCGAAAAATTTCGGTGAAAGAAGTGTCAGTAAATAGGAAAAGGGGGTAGATCCCTGTACCGATTGTTCAAATGTCATGGTCTCACGGACGCTTGCTGCCATGTGTTCGAATGCCGGAAGGTACTGGATCGCGGCCATGGCCAGGCCAAGGCCTGCGGTTATTCCAAACATTACCAGATGCTGTGCATAGGCCTGCCATTTGCGGGGACTCTTTTCAAAAGCCCTGAACAGCGACCAGAACAAAAGAAAGTAGGCACACCACATGGAATACTGCGGATACCCGCCAAGGGTGGATATTCCGTAGAAAAGCCCGGCTAAAAGCACATGGATAATGCTTCCCGAATTGAATGCTTTATCGAGAAACAGAAAGACAAAGGGAAACCAGGCCATCACGTATACAAAGGTATGCATGATATGAAGTGAAACATAGCCCGAGAACATAAAGGCGATCGCAACAAAGAGCGAAGCCATACGGTGGAAACCCAGGTGAATCGACAACAGATAGGTCCCGATGCCCAGAAGAAGAATATGCAGCAGAATAAACCAGGTGTAGGTAATCCCGCCCGGCTCCGAAATCATGGAAACCAGGAAAAGCAGCCATGACGGCGGGTAGAGAATTATGGTCTGCGGGTCGGAGGCAAAGGGCATGCCGCCGAATATATAGGGGGTCCAGAAAGGAAACCGGAATTCCTTCAATGAGGAGACGGCGAAATTAACATTCGGATATCCCTGATAAAGAATGTCTTCCCATAAAAAAGCCATGCCGAACAATAGCTTGTGATAAAAAATTATGAACAGCGGTATCAGCAGCAAGGGAAGGTATTTCAGATAATCGTTTTGCCTTACAATACTTTTCGGTTGGTCTGCTTTGGGAGTCCGGGGTTCAATACGTTTCTTTTTTGCCATACTATTCTTTTTTCACCGGCTGTGGTGCGAATGCCCAGTAATGACTCAATAAATAATTTGCCACAGTCCCGCATCCGATGCCGATAAGGTTTGAAATTTCATAATAAAGATTTATAAACTCGGTAAAAAATACAAGGATACCCCAGTTAACTGCCAAAGCCACCATGCCGCAGGAGAGATTGAATTTCCAGAAAGAACTTAAAAAGCTTATCTGAGAGCTGTGCCGACGGTCTTGCCAGGTCCAGAAATAATTGAGAAGAAAATTGCTGATAATTGCTGTTTCAATGGCAATAATAGCGGAAATCTTGTAATCGATTTCTGCCCATTTGGTAAGAATGCGCAGTATTCCTGCATTAACAATCACTCCGCTTCCACCAACGATGCCGAATTTGATGAATCGAATCAGGCCTGAAGAACATTTCTTATTTATTTGCATCGCAACCGAGGATTAACAATTTAATAACAGAGAAAAGATATTATAAAGCTTTTCGTAATTATTATATATTATATACAATTATAACAGATGAATATAAAATACACTCTGAATATTCCATGAGGACACAGAATTGGAGAATTGGAGTAAGGGGCTCCTGAAAAGGCCGAATCTCCTGCATCCCACTACTCCATTACTCCATCACCTCATCTCTTCAAAAGGCTACGCCATGAGCAAATCGAAAGTTGCGATAGTCCGGACCTCTCCGGAGACGGTTCTTGATGATTATCATCGGGTAATGAACCTTGCGGGGTACCGGAAACATATTGATAAAAGTGTCGATACTGCACTGAAAATTAATATCAGCTGGCATTTCTTTTTCCCCGGAAGCTCCACGACACCCTGGCAGCTTGACGGTGTTATACGGACAATGAAACGCGACGGCTACGATCCATCGCTGATTCACGGATGTCATAATCGTACTGTTGTTATCGATGCCCATCTTGGAGAGCGGGAAAACAAGCAGATCAACGTTGTGAAGGCCCATGGCCTCCGGAATATTCATCTGTACGAAAACGAAGAATGGATCAATATCCGGGATGCGGTTGGCGATCTTGCCGATACGTTCCTCTGCCTCAACGAGGTTTATCCCAAGGGGTTTATGATTCCCAAACGGTTTATTGGTGAAAATATAATCCACCTTCCCACGATCAAAACCCATATATTCACCACCATGACCGGTGCGATGAAAAATGCCTTTGGCGGTCTGCTGAACGAAAAACGCCACTGGACCCATCCGGTGATCCACGAAACCCTGGTTGATCTTCTCATGGTCCAGCAGAAAATCCATAAAGGGCTCTTTGCGGTCATGGATGGCACTTTTGCCGGTGACGGCCCCGGGCCGCGGTGCATGATGCCCTCTATTAAAAATATCCTTTTAGCGTCAAAAGATCAGGTCGCTATCGACGCCGTTGCCGCTCATCTCATGGGATTCGATCCCCTCAGGGATGTTCAATTCATTCGTTTGGCCCACGAGCATGGTCTGGGATGCGGCGATATCAAAGAGATCGAAATAGCCGGGGACAGCAAAGTGATGGATAACCCGTGGAATTTTGTGGGGCCCTATAAAAAAATGACCTTTGCAAGCAAAATGCAGCATAAAATCTACTGGGGCCCGCTTAAAAAACCCCTTGAATGGACACTCAAAACAGTCCTTGCCCCTTGGTCATATATCGCCAGTGTGGTCTACCACGATTTCTACTGGTTCCCGACCCATCTCAAACGGATCAACCAGATCCTTAAAAGCAGGTGGGGGAGACTCTTCCATAACTGGGACAATGTTGCAATCCCGCCCGATGATCTCAAAACAAAGGGCTGGACCGATGTGGGCAAGGAACCCCTTGAACTCCATCCCAAAAGTCTGAAACTGATGCATAAGTCGGTAAAGATCCTGGGAACCGCAATCAAAGAAGCCCCGGAGTTTTCCTCAAAGAGAAGGCGCAAATCATCAGCTATGCCCGGCAAGCAGGATTGAAATCCCCAATTTACATAAAAACAGAAAAATTGCGGTAAACGGGGAGTAACATCGCATAAATGCAGGTCAATCACTCACAAGATTACTGCATTATCAGAAGATAATCTATTCTGCTATCAATACGTATTACAACAACTCCATAAATGCCTCGGTATACTGATCGATACCCTCAAAAGTCACCGGCTCTACCTTGTTGATCTCGATTTCAAAAGCGTTGCTGCTTTCCATGGGCGTGGTTTTATCCAGCGCAGCCTTTCCTAAAATCGCCGCACCAAAAGCGGTAGCTTCCTGCATCTGCGTTAAGGCAACCCGCGAATCGGGATAGAGTCCGGTCAAAAGGGCATTGTAGGGAGCGTTTTTCCAGAATCCGCCTTCAGTAAAGATTGTCCCTTTGCCGTCGTAGCCGGTCATGCCAAGGGCTGCCTTTGTCTGGATCGCCAGAGAGAGAATGCAGACCGCACATGCGGTTTCATAATCTTTGAAAAATTCAGGAACGGCTTTCCCTTCAGTGATATCGGACAGGAGGTATTCTTTCCCATCCTCCACCACTTTCGGCACTGCGGTAGGGAAAATACCGGTTCCCTTTGCAACCGAGGGAAGAATGAAAAGCTTTTTTTCCGCAATAATCTTTCGGTACCGTGCTGCATCGAGATCCGGGTGATGTTTCGTTCCGGTGGTTTTCTGAAGAATTTCCAGATAGGTTTCGTATTCCATACCGCCCATGAAAATCGAAGTCTTTACCGGATTGTAAAAGGCATCGAGATTGTAGAACACAAGCTTGCCGAGTTCATCCTGCTCGAACCCGATTTCGCTGGTCGGATGCATGGCAACGCACCAGGTGCCGGTCGAATTGAGTACGAAATCGGTATAGCCTTTGATAAGAAAGGGGAGAAGCGACGAATTTGAATCATGAATTCCCATCGTTACGATACAATCGGTCGACAGACCGGTCTCCTGCGAGGTTTTCTCGCTGATTGTGCCTAAAACTTCCCACGATTTCGAAATATCAGAGGCAAGTTTGTCGGTAATTCCGAGTTTGTCGGCGACCTCGGAGTATTTCTTGTTTTCAAAATCGAAAAGATAAGTGTGACATCCCACATAGGTCGGTTCTGCACCATAATTACCGGTAAATACATAGCCGAAATATTGGGGATAACCTAAGATCATATGAACATTTTTAAACTGATCGGGATAGGTCTGTTGAAGGAAATAGATCTTTTTTCCGGGATTGATCAAGCTTCCGATCGGGGCAGTAGCGGTTTTCTCCTGAAGTGCTTCCGGAGTCCCGAAGGTCGAGTAAAAATCTTTCTGGAATTTCTCGTCTGTTTCGGTCGTATAGGCAACCGGCGGAACCGCAATATTTCCATTCTTGTCGATGCATACAACCGTCGCTCCATGAGTCGTAACCGAAAGCGCCTTGATATCATATTTCGACGAAAACTCTTTGAGACGCTCCTTGAACCATCGGGTCATCTCTTCAACAGCTTCAAAATGAATACCCTCTTCGACCTTTTCCTCAAAGTTTTCATACACCGAATCGACAATGGTAAGCGAGTCATCGAAAATCAAAACTTTCTTGTTGGTTTTCCCGACATCGATTACTGCAATGTGATAGCGAGACATATTATGTGCTCCTTTCGATTTCAGATCCGGCCCAAAAATTTTTCCATTAGTCTTATAAGCTGATTTTTGACATCTTAAATATACGAATTAAAGGTATAGGAATCAACTGCGGGAAAAAATAGGAGGAGTTGAAGGTTAAAGGTCGGAAGTCGAAGGTCGAAAGTCGGAAGGTCAATTCTTTTTCTCAACATCAGCCTCAGCCTTGTTTTTTCCTTCCCTTACAACAGCAAGGCCGAAACAATCATATTCGCCACGATAATAAGCACGCAGGATGCTACCACGGCATCGCGGGTAAATAGTCCAACACCGATTGCCCCGCCGGTAGTCGAATAGCCATAATAGCATCCGACCAGGGTATTGATAACCGTAAAAATGACAACCTTGACAATACCGGTAAACATCGACTGGAGAGTGAATCCGTATTTCATGCCGTTGTAGAATACCGACGAACTCAAACCCATGGTCAGGGAAGCAAAGATCTGGGATGACACAATGGATACCAGCGAGCCGGCGACAAAGAAAACCGGGGCCATGAAAAAACCCGCCGCAATGCGGGGGAGTATGAGATAGCTGTAAGGATCCAGGGATAGAATAGTCAGTGCATCGATCTGCTCGGTGACACGCATAATCCCAAGCTCGGCGGTGATTTTGGCGGCAATTCGTCCGGCAAGAATCAAGCCGATCAACGCCGGCCCCAGGTCGATAAACACTGTCGTACTCACCATCTTGCCCATCAGTGACGGCGCCGGGTGGAGCGCATCGGTAATACTCACATAGGTAATCGCTGAAATACCGCCCACGCAGATACTCACCAGCATAACCATGGGAAGGGACATCACGCCGATATGATACATCTGCTCGACTATAGCGCCATACCGCCATCGAGCAAAAATGGTCCGGCAGAAGAAAATGCCCAGATTTCCGATCATCTCTATTGATAATCGGGCACTGGCGCCGAAGGTTTCAGCAATATTGTCGAAAATTCTACGCATACAAAGAGGATATCATTGATTCTACTTTCTCTGCAATGAAAATAGTTTAGCGATACATCCCATTGCCCATTAATTTCAATTTTCCAACCTGTTTATCATTAAATGTTGGCGTTGCCCGGATGTCCGCTCGTTTTACCAATTATTATTTTCCATAACTCCCGATTATCCTTTCGGGTTCACATTTGATCTGTTGTACCTGCATATCCGGCACTCTTTGTTGAAGGAGTTTTTAATGATTCGTCTCAATGAAAATTATCTCAAATTGCAATCATCCTATCTTTTTTCCAATATTTCCCGTCGCGTGGCAGAATTTCAGAAATCCAATCCCGGCAGGGAAGTAATCAAACTTGGTATCGGCGATGTCACCCTTGCTTTGCCCGAAGCCAGTGTTTCTGCATTTCATGCTGCAGTTGATGAGATGGCTGATGAGAAAACATTCCGGGGCTACGGACCTGAACAGGGATACGATTTTCTCCGCAAAAAAATAGTGGCGCGCGACTTTACTCCACGGGGTGCAGATATTGCCGACGATGAAATCTTTATCTCCGACGGCGCCAAATGCGATACCGGAAATATTCAGGAGCTTTTTGCTCAGGATATAACAATCGCCGTGCCCGATCCCGTATATCCGGTTTATGTGGATACCAATGTCATGGCGGGACGGACCGGAAAGTTTGCTGATGGCCGCTATGAAGGACTCGTGTATCTCGAATCAAGCGAAAACAACGGTTTTGTGCCTGAGCCCCCGAAAGAAAAGGTCGATCTGATTTATCTCTGTTTTCCCAACAATCCGACCGGCGCAACCGCCTCAAAGGAACAGCTCAAAGCGTGGGTCGATTATGCGATCGAAAAAAAAGCCCTTATTCTCTATGATGCTGCCTATGCCGCATTTATCAGAGATGAATCGGTGCCGCAGAGTATTTTTGAGATCGACGGTGCCCGGAATGTAGCTGTCGAAAGCAGAAGCTTTTCAAAAACCGCCGGATTCACCGGAACCCGGTGCGCCTATCTGGTAATCCCCAAAACATGCATGATTTACGACAATAACGGTACTGCCCATGATCTCCATTCCCTCTGGAACCGCCGCCATACAACAAAATTCAATGGCGTTTCATATCCGGTCCAGCGCGCGGCCGAAGCAGTCTATTCCGATGAGGGCATGAAACAGATTAAAGCTCTTTCAGATTATTACCTCGAAAACGCAAAAATGATACGGGAGCAGATGACCTCACTGGGATTCACCTGCACCGGCGGTGTCAATTCACCCTATATCTGGATCAATGCACAGCGGGATTCGTGGGAACTCTTCGATATGCTGCTCAATAAAGCCGGCGTTGTCTGCACGCCCGGAAGCGGATTCGGAAAATGCGGTGATGGCTATGTCCGTATCAGTGCGTTCAACAGTCACGAAAATGTCACAAAAGCATTGGAGCGTATCGCCAGCGCCTTTAAGGATGGGAATTGACTGCTTTAACGATGTAACTCATCGATTTGTGCCTGTCAAAACAGAATCAAAATAAGCCATCACCCGCTTCATCCTGCCATAGGGGAAACTCGTGTGCTCTTCTTTTGTTTCGTAATAGGTATGTTTCACCCCGCAGGAATCGAGTATATGGTGAAGCCGCCGGTTTGCATCGACAAACCAGTCGTTGGGGCCCGAGTAAAAGCAGAGGGACACGTTCTTTCCCTTGAGCCTGCAGGCATTGTCCACAATGTTGACCTTTTTCCAGTTATTCCGCAGTGATGACTGCCTGCCGAGGATCAGGGGTAGACTCCAGTTATCCGGGAACGGCATAATATCCACCGCTCCTTTGATACTGTAGGCCGCGCCGAAAACATCGGGATGCTCGATTATGTTATGAAGTGCACCAAAGCCACCCATGCTGTGTCCGGCGACCCCCGTATTTTTCTTTCCGGGTAAAGTGGGGTAGAGCGAATCGATCCGCGGCTTGAATTCTTCAACCAAAAAACGGGAAAACTGCATACGCTCTTTCACCGGACTGTTGAGCCACCAGCTCTGTGGATACTTGCCCCTGCCGGAACCGTCATCCGGAATCGCAACAATAAAACCGAAATTGTCGACCAGCTTCTGCACCTGCGCACCGTATTCGGAATCCAGGTACAGCCCCGCATAACATCCTGCACAGTGGAGAAGATACAGCACCGGATATCGACGAGGTGGGCTCGATTTATCGTATGATTCGGGCAGAAGAACAATAGATGACGCCCGACGGTCGAGGATCTCGCTTTTAAATGCGCCTTTTTCGATATGGCCGGCAAACAGCGACGTATAAATAATAATATTTATAATTACAAACACAAACTTTTGCATGATTTTAATCTTTGTTATATATTTTTTAAGTGCATTCTCCTGTTACATATAATATAATCAACCAGTAATGGAAATCGCAGGCTTTTGCGAAGAAGTCCGGCCCCTTCACTTTAATTATAATACGGAAAAAATTTATGCGTCATCATTCAAATAAACTTCCCGGTATACTGTTTATTACCGCTGTTCTTTGTTTTTCCGGTGCTTATGCAAAAAGCGAAATATTTCCTACGCCTCCCAATTTGGTGGATAATGTCGAGTTCTGGAAAAAAATATATGCTGAGGTTTCCACTACCGAAGGCTTGCTGCACGATTATGAATATCCATTGGTAACTTATAAAAAGGTATATGTCGGGCGACGGACAGGACGGTCGAGAATCAATGCGATTAGAAAAGAGAAAAAACTTGTCGTTTCCTATCTCAATATTATTCTATCTCAACCCGAATCGAGCTGGTCCAAAGAAGAAAAACGGATAGCCAAATTGATCAATAAATATGTGCCGAAAGACGACAGGAGTGGTATTATCGATCGAATCCGTTTCCAGCAGGGACAGAAAGAGCGATTTTTATCGGGACTCGAGAAGTCCGGCCTGTATATTGACACAATACGAACAGTCCTCAAGCAATACAACATCCCCGACCGTCTCGCTTTTCTGCCCCATGTGGAATCATCATTTAACACTTATGCCTACTCGAAAGTTGGGGCGGCCGGTCTTTGGCAATTCATGCGGGGGACTGGAAAAATGTATATGACAATCAATTACCTTGTTGATGAGCGGCGGGATCCGTTCACGGCCACTCATGCCGCAGCAAAACACCTTCGAAACGATTACGATATCCTCGGAAGCTGGCCGCTGGCTATAACCGCCTACAATCATGGTCTTTACGGGATGAAACGGGCAGTGGCTCGAACCGGTTCAAAAGATATCGGTACCATTATCGAGCGTCATGCAAGCAGGTCCTTCAGGTTCGCCTCGAAAAATTTCTATTCCTGTTTCCTTGCGGCAAGCGAGATCGCGGAAAATCCTGAGAAATATTTTTCCACCATCAATTATTTCCCCCGCCTGAAAGTAACCGATATTACGCTGACCCACTATATTCGGCCCCGTATTCTGGCCGAATATCTGGGCATATCCGAGAAAAAGCTCGTCGAGCTTAACCCGGCGCTTCGACCGGTAGTGTTCTCACAGCAGAAAAAAATCCCTGCCGGCTATGCTATCCACCTTCCAGCGGAATTTTCTGCCGAGAAAGCGCAGCTTGCACTGGCCTCGATCCCTGATTCGCTGAAAAGCGAGCAGCCCGACAGACCCAAATACTACCGGGTGAGGAGGGGCGATAATCTTTATGCGATTGCGTCACGACTCGGCGTTTCTGCAAAGTCAATTGCATTCGAAAACAATATTACCCGTATGAACCGGATCTATGCCGGCCAACTGCTCCAGATTCCGGGGGCATCGCCAATCGGCAAAAAACCCGCTGCAAAACCTGCTGTGAAAGCTGTTGCGATGACCGAAAAAAAATCGGTACAAGCTGCAAAACCCGGGATAAAGCCGCCTGAACCCTCCAAAGACAAAGAAGTTGAACCGAAAAAAAAGAAGAGCAAACCGGCTGTTACCGAAATGACGGTGGTACAAAAAAATGCCGTCATACCCGCGGCGCCGGACAAACCAGAAAAAGAAGTTGTCGAGGATGATTCACTTAAAGATCTTCTTATGGCACCGGCAGTGGTCAGAGTGGACAGTGCAGGGGATGACAAACCGGCCATTGTTTCCAATTTCGATGTCGAAGTCTATGATCTTGAAACGACTCTCTCTGCTGCAGGTGATATCGCCGAAATAACCGTCACAGTCGATGAAACAATCGGGCATTATGCCGATTGGCTCGGTATTCCTACCCAGCGTATTAGAAACCTCAACAGTATGGGCGGCGGATCGACGATCCGGATCGATCGGTCGATTATGATTCCTGTTGGTGAAGATGGTCTCGATGAATTCGTTGCCGCACGGCTCCAATACCATCTTGCCTTCGAAGAAGACTTTTATTCCCAGTTCAAGGTTGCCGATGTAAAATCGGAGATTATCAAAAAGGGACAGACCCTCTGGGATCTCTGCAATAGTGGTGAAGAAGAAATGCCACTGTGGCTGTTCAAGAAGTATAACAAGCATCTCGATATAGCAAAGCTGATGCCCGGTACAGAGGTCTGGCTTCCGGTAATAGAACCTAAAACCGAAGAAGATTACGAGAGGGAAGCACTCCAGGCCACCAATCCGCCCGAGCCGTCTTCTTGGCGGCCACTCAAAATAGCCGACCAGCCCGCCCGGCGAACGCCCTGAAAAGTTCGCCCGGTTTTCTTTCTCATGATTTTTTCAAACCCGGCATTGCTTGATCGGGTGACGACTGATTGTTTTGCTATTGTAAATGATACAGAATGGTTTTGGCCCATTCCTTCAGTAATCCGGTTGCACGATGCATTCCTTAGTATTTCGAATTTCGAGCTTTGGATTTCAATTTTTGCGACCTATACTCCTCGATTCATTCGCTTTTTAATCTGCTCCAGCACCTGTTTCATCTGTTGGTTTCTGCCGGCCAGGTTGTTTTCCGATTCTGCAACAATCGAAGTCATGGCTTCAACAAGGCTTCCAAGCTCCTGGTTGTAGGATTGGATATTGGCATGGAGGTCTTTTTTCAGCACCTGCTGAATCTCTCTTTTTGATTCTTCCAGCTTCTGCATAAGGCGGGCGTTATATTCTTTCTCGAATTCCGATTTGAGATACTGAACAGCCTCGTTATAGATCTCCTTTTTCATTTGTTGATAATTGTCGGAATTCGGTGTGGGTTGTGTTTTTTGTTTGGATTTGGCTTGAGGCTGAGGACGTTGTGGTGTCTGCCTTTGCGCTGCAGGCATTGCTTGTCTTGTTTGCCGTTGTTCGACTGGTCCGACAAACTCTTCAAGCTCGGATAAATCATAAGCATCATCTGTTGCCGGTGCCTGTTTGGGAGCAGACGCTGCAGGGGGTGGGGATTGAGGTGCAGGTCGGGGTGGAGGAGGGGGTGCGACCGGAGGCTTCCGGGGTGCGGTTTGCGGTGGTGAGGAAGGTGATTTCGGCTGTGAGGGGTTGTTGTCTTTTTCGATAGAATCCAGGAGCATCTGGTTCTTCTGTTTAATATGACGGCCGATAAGTGCGGCAATTACAAAAAATATGACGGCAACGACGGCGATTATTGCCGGGAAGATAATGTGACCCGGAATACCACCTTCTTCTTTTTTGCCCTGAGCTTCGGCAAGAGCGGCTTTGCTGGATACCGAGTCCTTTGATTCTTTTGCCGATGGTGATTTTTTCTCCGACTTTGCCTCTGTTGCCCCGGCTTTATCGGAAGCTTCATCCGCTGATGCCTGGGCCGTACCTACCTTATACTTAATCGAGAGATCCGGTACTCCCTGAATTTCCGGCTGTATTGTCTTAGATATACCCGAATTGTCCCATTCATGGGTAAAAATGGTACTGTTGTCGTATCTTACTGCAAAGGATTTGTCTGTTTTCCGGGCAATGAGATCAAAACAATCTTTTAAATCTACTTTCACAGCCACGGCGCCACCCGAACGAACTCCGCCCGACCTGGTCTGCAATTTAATCGGTTGGGTCCAGAAAAGATAATGGTCATTCCCGCTTTTCAATCGGCCATAGTAGGGCTTTAAATCTCCAACGGTTTCATCGTACCAGCTCTGGTTCGAAATATCCCGGTAGTCCTTTTCAGCAACTTCTCCTTCAATTACTTCATTGACAATTTTCCCCTTGGAATTTGTCCTGATAAAGGTGTGGATTTCAGGATGTTCTTGGGCTTCCTTTAAAAAGTAGTTGTCACCCGTGGAAACCCGACTCCGCATCGCTTTGGATTGGGAAATTTTCTCAAGATAGGAATCCAGATTCGAAAAATATGAGTCTACAGCCTCCGGAAAATTCTCGTCTGCAGAAAAACCCGCGGAAATTAAAGAAAAAACCAGAATAGATGCTGATAAAGAAAAAATGTTTTTGGCTCCCATTTTCGCCTCCTTGTATAAAACAAATTTTATAACCGGCTCTTTGTAGTGTAATGAAACCTGCCTTGATTTTAAAATAACATTGGATTCCCTGAGATCAAAATTTTTATTCGAGCCAATTCAGAAGTCCATGTTTATTAAATTCCGTTGATGACCAGTACCGGTATGAAATAGTTTCGGTGAATTTATGGAATCCAACGGGAATTATCTCTTTCATAGATCCATTCCGAAATTTATGTTATACTTTTATATATAGTTGTCGTTTCCGTGCTTGATGAGAGTTTGTGATTCAAATAATCATGATTGCCCCACAGCTTGCGCATTGAAGCTGTAAGTACACGGAAGAGTAAATCTCAGGAGGAGGAATTCTATGCGGGCTGTCTGGTTGATCATTTGTGCGTCCTTACCCATGGTTACTCTCGCTGCCGAGATTGATACCAATTTCAGTGTAAATACATGGAATTCCCGAACGACAGCCCGTCTGGATGTCCAGGAGGTAATCGACAGCGCAGTAATCGATTCGAATGCCGTAACAGTACGAAACCGAAGCGATAGTCTGGGAATTCTCAAACATCGCAAGGAGGTCGCTGATCAATCCTTTACCTATTCTGTTGATATCAAAACCCCGAACAGCAGCTATCTCTGGCTGGGAATCAGCTTCTGTCTCAAAAGCAATCTCGAAGGTTACTATTTTACGGTAGATACCAATCAGACATGGATGCTTTTCAAATACATAGCAGACAGCACCGACAATCCGCAATCGGTGATTATCGATGCCGGACCTCACTCTTTTGTCAATAGTTTCACAAACACCCTTAAAGTCAGCAAGGATGGAGACGACATTAGTCTCTTTGTCAATGGTCGGGTTGTATTCTCCGGTTCCGACCCAGATTTTGACTCCGGAAGTGTGGGACTGGTTATCCATCATAGCATACGAGCTACCTTCTCCAATATCAGCTGGACCACTCATACGACCTCACCCCGGAAAGTGACCTGTTTTACGAGCGATTTTGTGCAGGATTCTTTAAAAGGATGGTATCTCGGGTATACCCAGGAAACGCCGTCAATTATCGACAGTAATCTGGTACTGACCTCCGGTGATTCATTACGGAGTATTCTGGTAACCAGTGGAGATTTCGATTCATCATCCATAAAGGCACAGGTTGCCTTTTCCGGAGGAAGTTTCGGTGGTGCCTATGGCGTCACCTTTATTGATATCGTGCGGGGCGGTGATTCCACCTCTTACAGAAATTATGCCTTTGTTCTCAATCCCCAGGGTGAGCATTATGGTGTGATCAAGCCCGATTCAACCCGCTTCAACTGGTCGCCCGGCTCCTATCCTGAGATCTTGGGGAATGGTGAAATCAATACCATCGTTGTTAAACGGGATAACGACAAGTATCACTTTATGGTTAATGGCGTGGCTATTGTGGATGCCAATGTTCAGGAGGGTTTTGATATCGACGGCGCCGGGATTATTGCCCTACCCGACACCACTTTTCCACGATATGTTACCATGGAATGCTCATGGTTTGCGGTATCTCAAAGCGACAGCTTCGAATGTCCGGTGCATCTTCCGGTGCCGTACAAGCTTCAGATATCACGAACTGCACCGTCCAGACGATACTATGGCATTGTCTTCGATCCCCTGGGGAGGAAAATTTCTTCACTTAAGAACAGCCGTTTCAGAGCACAAAAACTTCCATCGGGAACGTTTATTATTGTATCCGAAAATAATAAAAAGAGGGTAGTACCAGACCTGCAAAAGATAAGAGTAAAATAAGGAAGGACCGAAAAACCTCTCTATCATTTCTGATTTTGTATGCTCGTGTGCTTGTTCTTACGCCTTTGCCATGGTTTTCAGGCAACGCATACAAACTTTCACTTTTTTAACCGAACCGTTTTCGGTGACTTTGACTGTCCGAAGATTAGGAAAGAATGTCCGTTTATTCACATTATGAGCGTGAGATACAGTTCTTCCTGCAACTGGACGTTTTCCGCATTTGTCGCAAATTTTCGACATAGGTGCCTCCTGCACTTTTCTCTAACATATATTTATTTTAAACTGGTTGAAAATACATATGGTAGCGTTGATGAGTCAATAATGGTGCCTTCTGCAGGCGTACCCTCAAAAAGGAATGATTGATGCTTGAAGATCTTAAGCCCTTGTTAAATAAGACGTTAAAGCCGATTGCCTCGGTAATGGCCGTCTTGAAAATTCATCCCAACATGCTGACAATCACTGGAACCCTTCTTTTTGGTGTCGCCGGCGTCCTGATCGTTTTGGAAAAGTGGAAAATAGCGCTCATTCCTGTTATTGTCGGCTCTGTTATCGATGCGATGGATGGCCTGGTGGCCCGTGAATTCGGGCAAAAATCCACTTTCGGTGCTGTTCTCGATTCAACCTGCGACAGAATAACCGAAATAGCATGGTTCGGCGGGTTAATTATATTCTATGTCCATAACCCCCAGACATCCTGGGCTCGGTGGAATATCTATCTTGCGCTAATCGCATTTTCAGGTTCAGTGATGATCAGTTATGTTAAAGCTCGGTGTGAAGGCGTTGGTATCGACTGCTCAAGAGGAATCCTCCAACGCCCCGAACGTCTTATACTCTTCTCCCTGTTTCTTCTCCTTGGGCAAGGTGCCATGTTTCCCGGTCTTGCCATTCTCTCTGCTTTAGCCTGGTTCACCGTCGCCCAGAGAATTCATCAGGCCATCAAAGGCGGAAGAGAAATCGATGGAAAGAAGGAACGTCGAAAGTCGCAAGCGATGCACTGAGTCTTTAGCTTGTAACCTTCGACTTTCAACCCTTCTTCCTATTTAACCTTCATCATCTTAATGGTCTTATGAAATCCCTTTGTCATAAGCCGTCCGATATAAAAACCGGTAGCGACGTTCTTGCCGAAACTGCTTGTGCCGTTCCAGACTGTCCGGTGAATACCGACTTTCACCTTGCCCTCGGTCAGGGTGGCGACACACCGTCCTTTGATATCATAGACTTTCAGCGAGAGGTCACGGAATTCCCCGGCCGCTTTGGAACCGTTATTATTCCAGGCATAGGGAACCACGTACTCGAGGGTAGTGATATTTCCGAAAGGATTGGGGAAATTTTTCCGAAGATGGAACTTTCCGGTGTAAAGTGCGATATCCAGTGGATTTGCCGTCGCCACCACATAACCGTAGCGTGAATTATCGTGGGGCGGCATGGTTATTTCGTCGGTTTCCCGCAGATTGATTGCCGTATCATTGGTGACCCAGAATACCAGTACGGGGTCGGGGACCTGTGTAAGGCCATCGAACTTGAGGCTGGTTTCTTTGTCTGACGGTGACATGCCGACCATCCATTCGAGTTTACCGTTGGGGATTTCGGCAGAAGCTTTATAGTGCCGCGCCAGCCGTTCTTCAGGATTGAGCGCTGCCTGAGCTGCATCACCACATTTTACAAAGTAAACATTCGGGTACCCGAATGCCGGCGGTGGTTCCATGCGATGGGCGGTTGTGGATTTTGCAAGGTGCGGCGGGAGAACTCCCAGGTAATTGTTCTGGTCCTTTGTTGACGGTCCGGCGAGTGAAACCTGTACTTCCCAGAAGGTCTGTTTTTTGGTTTTAGCAAGGGGCTGCATCGTTGGAATATATGCTTTTCCCTCGATAGTCAGCACCGTGTCACGGGGAGTATAGACCCACACCGCCTGCCAGGGCTTGAGATACCGCACATCACCGGTGTATCCTTCAGTCCCGCCGACCCAGGCATTGGGCTGGAACGATTGAAGCCAGTCGGGAGCCACAGGAAAGGGATAGGGTGAACTGATCTGGTTCCAGCCGCTTTCTCCATGTTTCAACTCGATCTGAACGCCGCCACGTTGCTGCGCCAGACTGTCGTAAAACGCTTTGGTAATATTGAGCGTCGTATCGGTCTCGCTGAAAAACCAGTAACCTTTGCCGCTTTTCATTGTGGATGATGAAATATACTGATCGTAAAGCTTATCCGGAGTTTTAGTGTCGTCCCACCGGTAAATATGCCGATTCTCCGATACCGGCGGAGTAATTGAACCCAGTCCCCAAGGGCCGATCATGTGCCACTGCTTGCCTTTCAGGGGTATCGATTGAATTTTACTACAGGCGCCATAACCAACTTCCACGATATAATTCTCCAGGGGAGGCGGATAGGGGAGACGGATCTCGCCGTGGTTCGAATCCGCATCGATAGCCGCAACCGCATAGATATATTTGGCGCCCGGCGTTACCGTAGAGTCAATAAACGATGTTTTGGTTGTTGTCCCGATCGGGTCGGGTTCCTGATCCATCCCCTGTTTCATGTCCCATTCCGAATCATTTCTAACATACCAGAGATCGGGATTGCCGTCCACCCGGTATACTGCATAGAATGCAATCGAGGTCGATCCTGCCGGCGGGGACCAGGTAAGTGCTACTGCATCGAGACTTGCCATACCGGCCGTGAAATTTTCAACAGGTCCCGGAGCATCGTTATAATAGGCAGGCGGTCCTTCATGATGCCATGAATCATAACCCATCGGTTCTCCATTGGACGCGCTGCTCTTGAGTGGTGATGTTGCGGAGAGCAGATAAAAGGTCGTATCAATAAATTGTGGATCTACAGAAACAATCGTGCCCGAGAGTTCGATATTTTCAACAGCCAGCTTACTGTTCGAAGGCCAGAAATCGGCATTATGCATATGAAGGAATGTTGCCTGGTGCAGTTGAAAAGGTGTTGATGGTCCATAGCCGCTGAAAATGGAATTGCCGATATGGGCATTGGACCGCATGATCATGGGCGGGACAGTCGAAATCGGCCCCATGAATTGATCGGAAGGGAGTGAATCATTCGAAACCGCCGGACCTTTCGCCGTAAGGGTAATCGCCTTGTCGGTGGTGGATTTCCCGATGAAAGTACAGGCCCACAGGTTGGCATGGATCTCAGCAGGAGCAAAGGGGTCGCTTTTTACTGCCGCCGTCATAGCCGCACTGTCGATATCGACAACAACACCTGAACCGCCTGCAAACAAACATTGAGAGATCTCAACTTCGCTTCCTGTCTTGACAGCAACTGCACAGTTTTTGAATTTGAATCCGAAGATTCGACACCGTTCATACCAGTCTTGCCCCGAACCGGCGGTAAAGTCGATTGAAATGCCGGTGCCGCCGTTTCCATTGATTATGGGTGGCTTGTTGTCGTTCCACATGCCGTTGAGTTCGATCTTTTTGGTACCGATAGAGAGGTTTTCGATGTATTCACCCTGTTCTACGATAATCCGGTCATAATCTTCAGCTGCATTGATCGCTTCCTGAATTGTGGTGTAGCGCCTGTTCGGACCCACCAAAAGCTCCTCACCCCGGGCAAGTTGGTCTATAAACTGGTCGCTTATGGTAAAAGAAATAACCGGCGACCATCTGGCAATTGTACCCTTGTAAAGGAGTCCCGCCTTATACTGATAGGTTACGCCCGAATCATTGCGGTCATCCCACTCGTGATCATCAAGCCACTGGTCCCAGGCTACCCGGCGATGGAGTTCGTTCCAGTTGGTGGCGCCTGCGGGGCGCCGGTAAATGAGGATAGTATCCGTCTCAAGAGGTTCATAGGATTTTCCGGCGCCCCAGGTTATTTGGATACCAAACGGGCGGCCTGATACATCGAGCCACAATGAATCGTCGGGCACTGTCCGGCTGTTTTGCAGATCATAGTATAAAATCGAAGACCTGTATGACGCTTCCGGTCCGTATGCCAGTGCAATATACCGGTACTGGACCGAATAACTGTTGCGTGTCTCCCGCCATTTGAATTTAGAGCGTGAGCTGTCGAGAACCGTTGAGTATACTTTTGAAACCACGCCCGATTCATCGGTGCTGAAAAGGGTGAGCGAATCCAGGTCGAGACTCCGGTCGATTTGCATCTCAACCCAGAACTGATTCAGCGAATCAACAAAGGAGTGGATTGATACCGGCTCGTAGTGGTGAGGATAATACCCTTCGGGATTGGATTCGAGTACGATTTTCAGGGGAATGAAACTGGTAGTCGAAAAGTGGTATGGCTCCTTTGGCTCGGTGTTGTTGGCGCCGGTGGGAGACCAGAACTGATGTGGATAACCGTCCGCCCCCGCGCTGATATAATAATCTTTGCCGTCGATAAGGCCCGGAATTTCAAACTTGCCGTCGGACCGCATGTGCCCCTCGGAAATCAGATAATACGAATCGTTTTCCTTGACAAAAACATTGCAGTGAAAACCGATCTGCTGATTTAAATCGCGGGTGCTCACATAAGCGCCATCTTCGGTAGAAACAGAGCCGAAAACCGAATATCCCTTTCGAAATGCAACATTTATCATTGTGGTGTCCCGTGAAGATACGGTAAACAGCGGCGATTGCGATAGGCCGGTCGCAGTCTGTGCGAGGGACCATCCGTTGCCTTGGATAAAATTTGTGTTCGAGGTAGTGGTCGTTTCGGTGATTGTATGCGATTGATAGGGAACAAAAACCATACGCCAGTCACCCGGACGGGTCATATCGGCATTATAATAGCCGCCGGATTCCGTGCGGGCATGAAGCATTTCGCGGGGCCATAGCATCTTTCCATCGTCCTGTGATGAATCCGGGTAAAGGTAAATGCGGAAAGGCATGCCGTACCCTGAAGGATCGTTTGAGGTCGTCTGCATAGTCACCATACCCCTAAGAATTCCACCTGCTTCCACCATGAGACCGCCTGCTTCGATACTGTCGCCTTCGGTGAGTGTATACTCGGGAAAAATGGTATCGGTTGACGGGAAATAGCCATTGCCCCGAGCATTGAGTGAATAGGTGCCTGAAAGCAGTCCTCTGAAGACATATCGTCCCTGCGAATCGGTAACGGTATTGCGCCAGATATTGATATCATGACCGTGCAGACTGACTCCTGCTTCAGCAGCCGGTGTCCCGTCTTTCATCGAAACACGACCGGCCAGAATAGCGCCCTGCCGCAGAATGAAATCTATGTTCTCGATTTTATTGGAGTCGACAATAGTGAGAATCCGTGCATTGCGGGAATTATCAACAGCCTGATAAAACTGGGGCACATAATTTTTCCCAGGAGTAAGGGCATAGACAAAATAAGAGCCGGCCTCAATTCCCCCGATCGTGTACGATCCGGTGCTGTCGGTTTTTGCCGAAAACATCGCCCCATACTCGCTCGGATTGAAATCCATATCCTTTTCACCGTAAACAACGCCCACATACGCATAAGGAATACCTGTGCCGGTCGATTTATCAGTTACCATGCCGCTGATTGCACCACCGTAAGAAGGGGCTATCGGCTGCGTTTTATCGTAGGTCAAATACATTTCGATAACCACAGCGGAGTCCGGACTCACGGGGAAAACGTAACTTGGTTCAGGAGTGTTGCCCGATGGGTTGTAAAATTGAGGAGGATACCGGTCGGACGCCACATGCAAGGCGTAGGTGCCTTGAGGAATATCCTCAAAAAAGAATGTCATGTTGCTTTCGCCGGTAGATTTACTATACGATTGCATACCATGATAAGTCTGGCCGGTTCCCTCCTCATAGAGAAAAACATCATGAGCATACAATTGTTCTCCCGCAGAATCCTTAACCGTCACCGTGAGCATGGGGCCCACCGATGGATTCAGGGAAAGCGTGTACCATGAATCCGTGTAAGGATCTGCGTATACAGGAGTAACAGCCTCTTGGGTACTGGAATTATTATAGCCCAGCCATTGTTCGGGATACTGCCCGTAAGGGGATACTTTGATAAAATATTCACGCTCAGGTAAGTTGTCAAATACAAATCTTCCTGTAGAATCGGTAGAAGAAGTGAAGGCTGGTTGTGTTGTATCGGCAGGGGAATAGAGTGAAATTGTCGCCCCGCTGATAATGGATCCATCATTTGGATCCGATTCCAGATGTCCTTTGATAGCCCCTTTGAAAATCGGGGCCGGAGTTATAACGATTTCAAGTGTCATCGAATCGGTTCCCGAAAGATTGAAAAAATAGTCGGGTTCCGAGGTGTTGCCCTTTGGATCATAATACTGGCAGGGATAATAGTCGGCGCAGATTTCTATCTGATATTCACCCTGGGGGAGGTTGGCGAATTCATATTTTCCCTCCGAAACAGAGGCGCCGTCCTTATACAGGCCCGAATTATCGGTGGACCTCAGTTGAATGTTATTGACATTTGAGACCGCGATACCCTTTTCATCGGTAAGAACACAGCTCAGATATCCATTCGCCGCAACCGGGGCCTGGGTTAGATAAATATAATTATGCATGCTGTCGTGCACCCAGAATGGACAAAAGGGAGCGGTTGATGGAGATGAATAATTTTGGCACCACCACTGGGTGGGATACCCGGCGCCTTCAATTTTCAGGTAGTATTCTGTTTCGTTGATATCAGGAAATACATAATTTCCCTCCCGATCACTTAACGCCGTGTAGATTGTCCGGCTCGGATCTTTAACATCGCAGAGACTCAGGGTCATTGAAGAGGCCGGGCCCGACAGACTGTCGAACAGGGAACCCATAATGGTGACCATATGTTGAGGATTGGGATTCATGGTAACGGGAATAACCATAGTATCACTCTCAGCCACCGGCAAAGAAGTATCGGGGCGGGATGTGTTAGCATTTGCATGCCAGAACTGAGTCGGATAGGAAGAATAGATTGCCACTTCATAGTTACCAGGAAGAAGGTTACGGGCTTCGAGTGTATCTTTGTTGTAAAGTTTTTCGGTACCGTAATAAATTCCCTTGAAATTGTTGTGCAATTCGATATGTTCGGTACCATAATAGGGTGATCCGTTTTCATCACGCATGACAAAGTAGATTACCGATGTTGCCATTGGCGGGTTCGGTGCGAGTTCTACATAGATTTCCCCATAGGTGGATGATGATATAGTCGATGATGGCGAACCGGTATTGCCGTTGTGGGTGAACCATTGGTCGGGATAGCCGCCTGTTGCCGGTATTTTCAGGTAATAGGATGGCTCCGGAAGCCGGGCAAAAGTAAACCATCCCAAGGAATCGGTCGTTGACGTAAACTGCGGGGCGGTTAGATCTGAAGGCGAATAGAGTTCAACTGCCGTGCCCGATGCAGGCAGCATGGTGCTGTCCTGGATATATCCCGAAATACTGCCGTCAAAAGAGATTGCCATGGTCATGTAAATATCAAGATAAAGAGTATCCGTATCGCCGATCCAGACGCCGTATTCCGGTTGGGATGTGTTTTGTGCGGGATTGTAAAATTGCGCGGGATATTTAGATGCCGGCAAATAAATGTCGTAGGTGCCGCAAGGAAGCTCCGGGATCGAAAAGATATTTTCGCTTTCCCTGAATGCTTCGATTTTCCTCCCCGATTCCCGGCGTACAAAGACCACGGCTTGTATTTCACTCTCAGGAGCACCGGTCGAATCTTTTACCGCCACGCGTGCATAGGCTTTGTTGCACGAGTCGGTAATGGTATAGGTTGAATCCTGCGCAAAGGTCGAAAGTGCTCCTGCAAGAAAGAATGCTGCAATAAGGAGCCTGGTGTATCCGCTGTTTTTCTGGTCAGCCATTATTTGTTCTCCTGAAAATGAAAGAGGTGTTAATACATCCTCTCAATTATATCCCGATCCGGTGAGTTGTGCTGTGATTTAAGTCACAGGAAATGATTTTTGCTGGAATCTCTGTCATTAATATGATACTATTAGTTACAATTAAGGCAATCAATATTATACCACCCACCAGGGTATATTTCAAGTAACTGGTGAGCGCAAAAACAACCCTTTTTCCAACCGAAATAATTTCAAGGACTTAACAGGTGAATCCTTCAGTGACCGAAACAAAAATCACCGGCGGGACCAAAACAGATCCCCTGATTCTGCTCTATTCGCCCAGAGAGCGTATTCGGGATATTCTTACCGTTGGTCTTATGCAATGCAATTATCAGGTGATCCAAGCTGATGTCTCCTACCTGGCAACCATAAAGGCGTATCAATTTCTTCCAGACCTGGTTATTATCGATGTTACCCCCGACCATACTCGAGATATTCTTCTCATTCCACGGTTGAAAAAATCGGTACGTACAAAAAACACGCCCATTCTGCTCATCACACCACAGAATCTCCGGACAAAACTGGAAAACATTCTTCTCGACAGTAAGGAGGGGCATGCCGAAGCGCTCTACAAATCAACCGGGATTATCGAGTATCCCTTTCATTTTAAAGATATTCGGAAAAAGATTTCCCAGATGGTTTCCCACAGCGGACAAACGACACAGCAGCAAGAAGAGGGGATGCGGAATGTCGATGAATCGTTGCGGAAAGCAATCGCCGAGAAATTACTCGACAAACATATATCAAAGGAACAAAAACTTGGTGAAATAGAGCGGACTCTCAGCAAGCAGTGGGTCTTTCCCTTTACGGTGATCAAGGCACTTGATATCATTGAATCCGACGGCAGTTGCTGCAATGGGCTGGGGAAATGTATCTCTACCGATGCGGGAGCATCAGCTGCGATACTCAGGGTTGCCAATTCGGTCCATTATGCCCGGCGGCAGGGGAAACCGATCAGCGAAATTGCCGATGCCGTTGTCCGGCTCGGATTCAGAGAAACACGCAACCTTCTCGCCTGTCTTGCCCTGATAGATCTGACTCCCGATGTACATAAAAGGTACGGTTTCAGCAGGCAGGAGTTCTGGTTCCATTCGCTCTGTACCGCACTGATCGCCGAGAAGTTGTGTGCCGATATCAAGCACCCTCGTCCCGAACTGGCCTTTATCGCAGGTCTTGTCCATGATCTGGGAAAAATCCCCCTGGACATCAATTTTCACACCATTTTCTCCCGCCTTCTGGAAGAGACCGCCAATAATGTTACTTCGTTCCATGAAACCGAAGAACGGCTTCTTGGCTTTACCCATGCTATACTCGGCCATTTTCTCGCCAACAAATGGAATTTTCCCGATCCCATCGGAATGACCCTGCTCAATCATCATAATTCAAAAAGAATCCTTGCAGCGACACCAATGTATGATAAAATTATCCAGGAATCGGTTTTTGTTGCCAATATTATCGCCAAAGCCATGAATTTCGGTCACAGCTGTGATGAATTTATCGATGAGATACCTGAGGAGATGCTTAGAGACCTTAATATTCCCCATGGACCGGATCACCGGTTCTTTGCAGGGGTAATTCGCAATCTTGATCTCCTCTGCAGATTCCTCAACCTTTCCATGAAAAACCTTTTTCTCGCTAAAGCAGAGCATACGGCAAAAAAGGAAGAAATTATTGTTGTTCTCAATAAGGATATTGCCTTTCATCCTCTGATACTTGCGCTTAAAAACACCGGCTATACGGTAAAAACCACCAGCCGATACATGGCCGATCTTCAGCAAAAGGCCAAAGTGGTGATATTCATGTCCGAAAAAGGAGTGCCCCTTGATATTGAATTTAACGAGGAAGAGGTTAAGGAAAAGGAGAAGACAAAGCCCGACGTATTAAAAATATTCTGTATCGATTCGCTTCCTGCCCTCGAAATGACCAGAAGTTTCAAGGGAAGCGATATCTTTTTTTTGAACCGCAAACACCTCGATTTCCGTTTGCTCCTTCATACCATCGACCATCACCTGGAAAAAATCGTCACTCCCGAAACCGTTGAAATCGAGTCCCATGATTTGAAATAGCCCCTCATACACCACAACCCCCCCCGATTCTTATCCTCCGTGCGGTTTTGCACTTATTATTTTCTTAAAATCTCAAACCGCAGCAAGTGCAGGATTTCGTCCCGCTGCAGCGAGATCGGATTTCGAATTTAACCCTGGAGGTTTCATGGCTCAGGAAGATCTTTTCGGTGGAGACAGGCCGCAATGGCAAACAGGAATTGGGTTCCTCTTTGCAGCAATCGGCTCTGCAGTAGGGTTAGGAAATATTTGGCGTTTTCCCTATGTGGTCTACGAAAACGGCGGGGGGGCATTCCTGATTCCCTATTTTGTCGCACTCATCACCGCAGGAATCCCGATCCTCATGCTCGAATTTGCCCTAGGGCATAAAAAGAAGGCCTCGGCTCCCAAAGCATTCCGTATCATCGATGAACGGTGGGAATGGCTCGGGTGGTGGGCCGTAACCTTTGTCATGTTCGGTATTGTCATGTACTATATCGTCGTGATCGGTTGGTGTATTAATTTTCTTTTCTTCTCCTTTGGACGGGTGTGGGGGGATGATCCCAATGCCTTTTTCTTCAATACCTTTTTAAAAGCTTCCGATGTCGGCACTGAAGGCCTCTGGAAAGGCGCACTGTCATTTCGGTTGCCCATTGTAGGCGCCGTGCTCTTTGTCTGGATTGTCAACTGGTTCATTACATTCAAGGGAATCGAAAAGGGGATCGAGAAGGCCGTCAAAATTATGATGCCCGTACTGTTCATTGTCACCGTTACCATTATTGTCTGGTCTCTGTTTCTTGAAGGGGCCGGGGATGGTATCCGGCATTATGTTACCCCGGATTTTAAAAAGGTGCTCAATAAGGAGGTCTGGATCGCTGCCTATGGCCAGATATTCTTTTCCCTCTCCCTGGGATTCGGTATCATGATTGCCTATGCATCCTATCTGCCCAAAAAGGCAAACGTCTTTAAAAACAGTCTTATCGTGGGATTTACCAACAGTCTGTACGAAGTTTTTGCCGGTTTCGGTGTATTCAGCGTTCTGGGCTATATGGCGCTCAAACAGAATGCCACCATCCAGGAGGTGGTCACCAGCGGAATCGGCCTCGCCTTTGTTGCATATCCCAAAGCCATGTCTCTGCTTCCTCTGGGAAATGTCTTCGGTGTCCTCTTTTTCTTTCTCCTGGCCATTGCCGGAGTTTCTTCATCCATTTCAATTATCGAAGCCTTTACTTCCGCAGTAATCGACAAGTTCAATTTTCCCCGCAAAAAAGTCATTACCATAACCTGTGTTGTCGGAGCATGCGGCTCTATGCTCTTTGCCACCCGTACCGGTATTTACTGGCTTGACATTGTCGATCATTTTCTCAATCACTACGGATTGATTACCGTCGGTGTTGTTGAATCCCTTATCATCGGCTGGATCTACCGGACCGATCAGCTAAAACTCCATATCGTTTCTCAACTGGGTCTCAGTGGCCGCCGGCATAAAATTTTCAACTATATTATTTTGCGCCTCTGGATGTACTGTATCAGGTTTATTACCCCTATTGCTCTCGGTATCGCAATAGTCAATAGTCTCATGCAGGAGTTCGTGGAACCTTACGGCGGCTATCCTATCTCGAGCATTATCATCCTCGGTGTCGGATGGATCCTCGTTACCCATATATTCGCTTTCGGAGTCTCGGGACTGCCCTGGCAGAAAAAAGACGCCCGTATTGAAGAGCTGGTGTGAGAAAAAAATGGGAGGATGGAATGATTGATGAGGAGTATTCTTAGCTTATTCCTCCATTACTCCATCATCCAAATCTTCCTAAAACTCATGTATCCACAGGGGGCGGAATCCATCGTAGAGGTTTTCCTTGTAATTGAGCATGACTATCTCGGTCATGCTGTTCTTTTTTATGTTGATAATAAACCGGTCGATCGTTTCGCGGGAGATATACAGGCCTTTTCCATGTTGGTCGAACAGGCCAAGCGAAATTCCGTCTTCACCTTTTGTCGTATTGCGTTCGAGCCAGTAGAGTACTTCATTCTTTTCAAGCCTCCCTTTTTGATCCCGTACTGCAACACCGGCTTTTTCGGAGTCTATACCCCAACTCACAATCACTTCTTCATCGGGTTTGAGAGTGACATCCAGTTTCCACTCACTTTTTTTGTCGCCCTGTTCCTTTTTAGCCCCATAGTAGACGGCATTGATTAAAATCTCACCGGTTGCCTGGCGGAATTTTCGCTTGTGACGAGGCTCGGGCATTGCATCAACGATGGTATTGAGTACCGGCTCGATCTGTCCGGACTCGGCAATGTGCTTTGTTGTGATTTCACCGCCGATATATCGTTCTAATCCGAAAACTTCTTCGCTGAGAATATTCCTTATTAAAAGCTCGACCTCGGCAAAATTGAAAGGAGTGGTTTTGGCGATAATATTTCCTACGTTATGATCCCGTGCCAGCCTGATATAATCACGTACATCATAGGCGGTAATAAGCGCGGTTTTCAGTCTGGGGTAGTGCGATGAGGCCTCATTCAAGAGATCGAATCCTTTTTTCCACGGCATATTGATATCCGAAAGGAGAAGATCGAACGGTTCTTTGCTCATCACGGCAAGGGCAGCATCGGCATTACCTGCACAACTGACCATATACCCTTTCTCGGTTAAAAACTCCTTGAGTATATCGAGCATATCCGGCTCATCATCCACAAGCAGTATTTTCTCATTCATGGATATGTCCTTTGCCTGAAGGCAGGGTTATAGTAAATGATGTATTGCCCGGTTGTGAACAGAGCGATATATCTCCTCCCGATTCCACAACTATTTTATGAACTATTGCCAGACCAAGCCCCGTACCCTTACCCGGATCTTTGGTCGTAAAAAAGGGATCGAATAGTTTTTGCTGAATCGACGGTTCAATGCCCGGTCCCGTATCAGAAATCGTAATTTTAACCGATTGCGATTCTGTTGTGCCTGTTGTAAGTTTTAAGATGCCCTTCCCTTCCATAGCATCCGCAGCATTATTGATAATATTGAGCATCACCTGAACAAGACGGGAGCGGTCACCATAGATCTCAAGATCTTCTTCATACCTTTTTACCACGTTGATATTGTGGAAAATATTCTGATATTGCAGATAAGCAAGGGCTTCATCGAGAATATCGGCGACAGCGTGAAAGGCTAGTGATGTTGCCCGGTGGCGGGTGAAATCCAGGAGGTCGTTGACGATGGTTGCGCATCGTGTTGCCTGACGTTCGATGGATTCAAAAACAGTACGAACCGCCTCACAATCTATCGATTTTGCAGAGAGTGCACGCTGTGCCCGGGCGCTAATAATCGACAGGGGATTACGAAGCTCGTGGGATATCCCCGACAGCATGGTGCCGACGGTAGCAAGCTTTTCGGCCCGGTACAACTGTAAGGTCATATTTTCCTGCTCGGTAATATCCTGCAAAAAGATAATTATTCCGATCGGCGTACCGTCTTTTTCAACCATGGTATGTGCAGAAACCTGCAGCAAGGTCTCATCGATTCGAACCTTTTCTACAAGATAGGCTGATGACGGCTTTGCATTGTCGGGAATCAGCCGTTCGATTATATTTCCGATCCTGTCGGGAATAAAGGACGTCCAGTTGATTCCTGTAAAATCACTGCCGGTAAGTCGGAGCAGATGCCGTGCCTGATCATTGACCAGAATGGTAATGCCCGAGATGTCGAGAATGATAAGTCCCGAACGAAGAGATTCGATAAAATGCTCGGTGAATATCCGCTGATGGTCAACGATCTTGTCCCGCAGAGATAATTCCTTCTCCAAAACCATTTTTGCCCGAATTGTTTCTTGAGTATTCCTGAATCCGGCATTGATTTTTTTTAAGAGCACGATCTTATCGATGCGACTGTAAATAAGCCCCGAGTCGATTTCATGGTAATAAAGACATTCGAGCGTGCCCTCCCGGAGATGTTTAAAGAGTGTCGGAGAGATCGTTTCGAGGTTTTCGATACACACGGCAACCGGTGTTGCATTGTTGAGAAAGTAAAGGCGTTCGAGGTTTGTGCCGCTCGGTATCAGTGAGCAATCAATCAGCACCAGGTCGCATGGATAATTGATGGTTGCAAGGGAGGCGATGTCCTCAACATGAAAAACCCTGTATCCCAGAGAGCCAAGCCGATCGGCAAAGGACGGATTGTCGATTCCTGCCAGAAGTAGGGTACCTATACTCATGGTACTAATCGGCTGTGATCGGTTGGGGTTGGGGACGGAAATTTGAGACCAGTGCTGAACCGGATAGTGCAATCATATTCCTGGATCGTCCATTACGGGATAACCGTGTTTACGGTTTTAATTATATCACTTTAATCCAAAGAAAGCAACCGCAGTTTTTGGGGGGATTGTGCAACACCTGGGCTATAAATGCTTCAAATGGCGTTATCTGTTGAACATACGGAAAAGATCGGGAATCCGGCTGATATCATTCAGCGTGACCAGCATAAAAAGCACGATAAATGCCGCAAGAGCGATACGATTGATAAGGAGTTGTGATTTTAATGAGAGCGGTTTGCCTCTGATTCCTTCGATAGCAAGAAAAAGCAACAGGCCGCCGTCGGTAATTATCAGCGGAAGAAGATTGAGGATCGCAAGGTTGATACCGATAAGGGCCATGAAATTCATAATGGGGATCAGCCCGGCCAGGGCAATAGCGCCGGACATCTGAACGATACCCACCGGGCCGGCCAACTGACGGACCGATACCTCGCGAAGGACCAGTTTCCGGACCATGGTATAGATCATCGTTGCATATTCCCAGCACTTTTCAAGGGCTTTGGGAACCGCACTTAGAGCACTGTACCGGATCGTCCGGGTTTCGATATTTCCCATACCGATACCAACCAGATACCGTTCTTCCTGTTTATCGAACTCCGGGATTACCGTAAGTGCCTTCAGAGAATCGTTCCGCTGAACAACAAATTCCATGGGGCCGTTTTCGGAATCATACTTGGAGATGAGTTCCGACAAATGGTACCACGAATGAATTGTTTCTCCGTTGATTTTCACCACCCGATCGCCGGACTTGAAGCCCGCCTTATCTGCAGGAGATCCGGGTGAGACCTGACCGATTTTTGCCGGCGCGGCAGGCAAAAGACCGCCGGAAGGGTATTCGGGGATATCGCTACCTTTTACAGGAGGCATGCGAAGAGTTCTGGTTAGAGTGCTGTCGTTTCGCTTTAAAGTCAGTGCATAGTCATTTTCCTGTCGGGCAAACATATCATCGATATTATTCCATGATTTGATCGTGTTGCCGTCCATGGAAATAATTTTATCGCCTGATTGAATACCGGTTTCAGCTGCCGGAGACCCATCCGACACCCATCCCACATCCGGCTTATCGAGATATACAGGATGCTCCACCCCGACGATAAAGACCAGCCACACCAGAAAAAACGAAAAGAGCACATTGGCAAAAGGACCGCTGAATGCAACAGCTGCGCGCTGCCATATCGGTTTTGCATTAAATTCGGCAGGATCCCCTTCACCGTCGTCTTCAGGATGTTCTCCGGCCATATGAACATAACCGCCGAAAGGGATCATGCTTATACGGTATTCGGTTTCGCCCACCTTTTTTTTAAAAAACGCTTTGCCGAATCCGAGGGAAAACGCAAGAACGCGGATTCCACACCATTTGGCCATAAGAAAATGACCAAGCTCATGGACAAAAACCAGAATGCCTAAAATGATCAATCCCAGCACAATAGCCTGGGTACCGCTTAATATTTGGGACAAAAATTCCTGCATTATCGCAATTCCCGGTATAAAGTTAATATCGTTTCGTTATCGCATTACGGGTGAGAGCATCCACCTCTTCGATCCGTTCCGGAACTGGACTGGCCTCATGGTAGTGCTCATCAAGAGCCTGTTGTATAATACGGGCTATATCATTAAATCGTATTTTTTGCTGCAAAAAAAGTTGGACTGCAATCTCATTGGCTGCATTCAACACCACCGGCGCTGTCCCTCCGGCCTTTCCGGCCTCCTGGCACAGCTTTAAACAGGGGAATCGTGCATAATCGGGCTCAGTAAAGGTGAGCGATTGAGAATTCGATAAGGTCAGCCGCTTTTCACCCAGGGGCATCCGCTCGGGATAGGAGAGGGCATACTGGATCGGCAGTTCCATATCCGGAACGCCCATCTGTGATAATACTGCACCGTCATGCATTTCAATCATGGAGTGTATGACAGATTGGGGGTGGATCCAAACCCGTATACGGTCGTAGGGAAGACCGAACAGGTGATGGGCCTCAATAACTTCAAATCCCTTATTGATCAACGTTGCCGAATCGATGGTAATCTTCGCTCCCATTTCCCAGGTAGGATGATTCAGGGCATCCCGGGGGGTGATCTGTTCGAATCGTTCGGGCGGAAGTTCCCGGAAAGGGCCTCCCGATGCTGTCAGGATTATCGATTCCACATTCTCGATTTTTTCTCCCTGAAGGCACTGGAAGATCGCGCTGTGTTCGCTGTCGACCGGGATTATTTCACCTTTGCCGCTCGAAAGAATTGTCCCGATATATTCACCGCCGATAACCAGGCTTTCCTTGTTTGCCAGGGCAACCCGTTTCCCCCGCGCGAGTGCTTCTACGGTAGGACGAAACCCGGCTGCCCCCACAATGGCATTTAAAAGGATATCATAATCGAGATCCCGCACAAAGGAGAGCAATCCTTCGGTGTCCGAGTAGAAAGCTACCGATGACGGTATCTCCTTTTCATGAGCCTTTGCCGAAGAAGGATCGGCGATACAGACTGCCTTGGGAGAAAAGGTTTTTATCTGGTCAATTAACCGTTCTCCGTTATTATTGGCCGAAAGGCCCACCAGTTCAAAATGATCATGGAATCGTTCTGCGCAACGGCATGCACTCGTTCCAATCGAACCGGTTGAGCCTAAAAGCAGAATTTTCAACACTATGCGAGCATCTCCTCTATATTCCGGCGGCTGAGCCGGCTGATTTTCCTAGTTGATTATTTTATCGATCATCCAGAAGTAAAGCGAAACAACCGGTGCTGTAAAAAACACACTGTCGAACCTGTCGAGAATGCCTCCATGGCCGGGTATAATGGATGAAGTATCCTTTACCCTGTAATAACGCTTCATCAACGAAACAAGCAGATCACCCGCCTGGGCAAAAACACCGATTAATATTCCTAAAATTACTCCCAGGAAGGCCGGGTATTTATCTCCTGCCCATAAAAACCATCCGATAGATGCCACGAGAATTGATGTACATAAACCGGCAACGCTTCCTTCAATGGTTTTTTTCGGACTGATACTGCTGAAATGGTGTTTGCCGAAATAGGTGCCGACAAAATAGGCTGCGGTATCGCACAAAAAAATCGCACCGCATATCGTGATAATCCCGAGCTGCGAGAGCATGGAATGCTCATACAGACGGGGGAAAATGGTTTGAAAGGGCTCCCGGTAGAAGTACAGGAGCGATATGCCGGCAATTGAAAGAAAAACCGTCCCGCTGAATAACAGGCTTGCCCGCTGCCAGCGGCTTGTGGCTTTTCCCCAGAGCATGGCTTCCCCCGCAACAAGCATCAGGAGCAAAAAAGTGTCGAAGCGTTCGCTTACCGCAAGCTCGGGGAAAAAAGATGAAATAAACTGAAAAGAAAGCCAGATATAAACCACCCAGAAGCCGTTTTGGGGAAACCGGATGCTCAGCATGCGGATATATTCGGACATTCCTAGGATAATAAGAAGCATGGCGAGAATCTGGCCCGGATATATTGTCAGGTCGGGTTGCACCGATTCCAGCATTCCCGGCGGTATTACCGAAAAATCGGCATTAATAATCCACCAGCCAAGCGGGATCGCCCATAAGGTAAAGAATAACCGTTTTGAAAGATTCCCATTTTTCATGAATATTATTTGACTTTCCCGAAACGGCGTTCTCGTTTGTTGAAGTCATCCAGAGCCGCCACCAAGGCGTCTTTATTAAAATCAGGCCATAAAATATCGGTGATATACAATTCCGCATAGGCACATTGCCAGATCAGGAAATTGCTTATCCTGTTTTCTCCTCCGGTGCGAATGATGAGTTCAGGGTCGGGATAGGGGCTGGTATACAAATAGGTGCTGAATTCTTTCTCATCGAGGGTATCGATAATCTCCGGATGTTCCTGCGCCCGCCGGGCAAATGCTTTTACAGCCTGAACAATCTCGGATCTCCCTCCGTAACTGATAGCCAGTATCAGATTTAAACCGGTGTTGGTCGAAAGTTTTCCTATCCCTTTTTCGAGTTCCACCGAACATTTGGGAGGCAGCTTTGCCAGATCCCCGATCGCATGGAGCCGTACATTGTTTTTATCCAGGTCTTTTACTTCCCGCCGGATCATTTCCACCAGAAGATCCATGAGTAAATTCACTTCCTTCTTCGGACGCTGCCAGTTTTCTGCCGAAAAAACATAAATTGTCAGATAGGAGATGTCAAGTTCACCACAGGCACGTACAACCTTACGGGTGGCTTCGGTTCCTGCGCGATGACCCGCATACCGGGGAAGGCCACGTTTTTTGGCCCACCGCCCGTTGCCGTCCATGATAATACCTATGTGCCGGGGAATATTCATAATATATCTTCGAATTCTTCGGTCTAAAGTAATTAGTAAATATAAAGCTTCCATGATCGACAATACAATTGCCGCTAAAAATAAAAAACCCCTTTTGCAAAAAGGGGTTAATTAAAAAAAATCATATGTCGTGCATGCTTAAACTTCCATGATTTCTTTTTCTTTCAATTCCAACTGCTTGTCAATTGTTTCGATATAACTGTCAGTCAGCTTCTGGATATCATCCATGGCCTTTTTCTGTACGTCCTGGGTAATCTCTTTGTCTTTCTCAGCTTTCTTGATTTTTTCATTACTGTCGCGGCGAACGTTACGGATAGCCACTTTGTTGTCTTCGCTGATCTTTTTACAGTTTTTAAAAATCTCTTTTCGCCGTTCTTCAGAAAGCGGCGGTATCGGTATCCGGATCTGGTTCCCGTCATTCTGCGGATTGAGTCCAAGATCGGAGGCTTTGATCGCCTTTTCGATTACCGGCAGCATTGTCTTGTCCCAGGGCTGAATCGTAACCAGCCGTGCTTCAGGTATCGAAATAGTACCGGCCTGATTCAGGGGAACAATCGAACCGTAATAATCGACTTTGATCCCATCAAAAAGCGAAGGATTGGCTCGGCCGGTCCGGATATGTGAAAATTCCCGCTTAAGACTTTCGATCGTTTTCTCCATCTTTTGCCGGGTTTCTGAATGAATCGATTGTGTTACACTCATTTTTCGACTCCCTTCGTAATTAAAGATCCGATTGTCTCACCCATAACGAACTTGAAAAGCTTCCCTTTATCGGATAATTTAAATACAACAATCGGTATACTGTTGTCTCTGCAGAATGAAAGAGCGGTCGAATCCATGACTTTCAGATTTTTCTGCAATGCTTCATCGTAGGATACCGTCTCGTACCTGACGGCATCGGGATTTTTCACGGGATCACTGTCATACACGCCATCCACCTGGGTCGCTTTAATGATAACTTCGGCGTCTATTTCGGCGGCCCGTAGTGCGGCTGCCGTATCGGTGGTAAAAAAAGGATTTCCGGTTCCACCGGCCATGATAATGATAGAGCCGCCATTCAGGACGGCACGGGCTTTGTCTGCAGAGAAAAACTCGGCTGCCTTGTCGATACGGAGCGCACTGAAAGCAACCGCAGGAATGTCTGCCGAACAAAAAAATTCCTTGAGTGCAAGGGCGTTGATAACCGTTGCAAGCATCCCCATCATATCGCCGGTGGTCCGGGCGATGGGGCCTGATGCACCCCGGTAGATATTCCCGCCGCCGATAACGATGCCGACTTTTACACCGGCATCGTAAACCTGCTTGACTTCAGAAATTATGTGCTCTGCAATATCGGGATCGATACCATGGCCGCGTGTGCCGGCAAGGGCTTCACCGCTTAGTTTTAACAGTATGCTCCGGTATCGAGGCTCCACTCCGGCTATTCCTCGCCGCCGAGTTCAAAACGTTTGAACCAGACAACATTCAAAGATGCACCGGCCTCTTTTGCGCCTTCCTCAATACGCTGCGAAACCGACTTGTCGGTATCTTTGATGAATTCCTGCTCGTAAAGAGTGGCTTCCTTGAAATATTTGTTCAGTTTACCTTCAACGATTTTATCCCATACCTTTTCGGGTTTTCCGGAATTTTTTGCCTGAGTAAAATAGATTTCTTTCTCTTTTTCGACTGTCTCGGGGGAGATACTCTCCCGGTTGATACCGAGTGGGACCGATGCTGCTATCTGCATCGCACAATCTTTACCCACGGAAGCCGCTGCATCCGAAGCCAGGGCTGATCCGTTATCGGACAATATTTTGACAAGGACACCGATTTTACCGCCGCCATGAATATAGGAAAAGAATTTTTCCGATGAAGAATCGCAAGTTTCGTAGATATAACGGCGAAACGTGATTTTTTCACCGATTTTACCCATCAGTTCCACAACTTTCTCTTCGATACTGATTCCACCGAGCTTGTCGCTTTTCAGCGCCTTTGCCTCTTCGAGGCTTTTTGGGCGAGCCGCAGCAATGGCTTCATAGGCAGCATCGGCCAAGGCGATAAAATCATCACCCCGGGCTACAAAATCGGTCTCACAATTGATTTCGAACATGATTGCATCCGAATCTCCGATGATAATCGAGACCTGGCCCTCATTTGCCGCTTTGCCGGCACGTTTTGATGCTGTGGCCTGGCCCTGCTTCCGTAAATTCTCGATCGCCTTCTCCATGTCACCGTCCGTCTCGGTGAGTGCCTGTTTGCAGGTCATCATACCAAGGCCGGTTTTTTCCCGCAATTCGCGGACCTGCTGTGCGCTGATAGTCATTATAATTTTCTCCTTTAAAATGCTTCGGTTTACTACAAATAAATAATAAGAGCTGTAAAACCGGAAAGAATGACGGAATCTACTCTTCTTCCGATGTCTCTACCTTTTTCCGCCGCACGACACGACGTTTCCTCTTCGCAGGGGTATCTTCTTCGGATTTTTCTTCACCGGTTTCATCGACTTCCGAAACCTCTTCCTTCAGGCCTTCCTCTGCTTCCTCGGATTTCTGCTCTTTTTTCATACTCTCTTCGGTATCGGGTGTACCGCTTGCAGCAATTATCGCATCGGAAACCGTTCGGGCTATAAGCTGTACCGATTTCAATGCATCGTCATTGCCCGGAATTACATAATCGATCTCCTCAGGATCACAATTTGTGTCGACAATTGCGCCAAGGGGGATCCGAAGCCGATGCGCTTCGGCAATGGCAATATGTTCTTTGAGTGTATCGACAACAAAAATCAGTGAGGGCAATCTGCGGACATGTCTGATACCTTTAAGGACCATCAATAGTTTGTCTTTTTTCTTATTAAGAGCAAGAACTTCCTTTTTGGGAAGCGCTTCTGCTGTGCCGTCGGTCCCCATGGCTTCGATTTTCTCAAGCTTTTTAATGCTTTGCCTGATTGTCTGGAAATTGGTGAGCATTCCGCCAAGCCACCGTTCGGTAACATAGGGCATGCCACACCGTTCGGCTTCTTCACGGATACAGTCTTTGATCTGCTTTTTTGTACCCACAAAAAGAATTTTACCTCCGTCTTTCACTTCCTGCTGTACACGATCGATAAGGCTGTCGATTCCCTGAAGTGTTCTGTTGAGGTCGATGATATAGATGCCGTTACGGGGGCATAGAATATATCGTTTCATTTTCGGATTCCACCGCTTGGTCTGGTGGCCGAAATGCGTGCCTGCTTCAAGCAGGTCTTGAAGGGTAAGTGATGACATGAAATACTCCTTAATTAAGGGTTATGCATCCACCGGTGTCATCAGAGAAGATTACTTCCGTAAAGAAGCACCCGTCTTCTCCTTGCGCGGTGTGCGTGGTTACTCTGATATAATAAAAAATCGAGGTGCTATCGTTTTGAGAACTGAAAGCGTTTCCGTGCACCGGCTTGTCCGTATTTCTTCCGCTCGACAACCCGTGAATCCCGGGTCAACAGACCGCTTTTACGGAGCTTCTTACGGTACTCTTCGCTGATCTGACATAGTGAACGGGATATGCCAAGACGAATAGCACCGGATTGGCCCGAGAGTCCGCCGCCCGATACTTTCACTACAACATCGTAGGTGTCGCCCACCTGCAATAACTTGAAAGGTTGTTCGGCATTTTCGATGAGAACGTCGCTTTTTAAATATTCGGCAATCGATATACCGTTAACGATTCGATCGCCTTTGCCGGATTTGAGAATAACACGGGCAATAGCATCTTTTCTTTTGCCTGTTGCAGAATAAACGTTTTCCAAAAGTTATTTCCTTTTTTTAGAGGTTAAACACTTTTTCCTATTGATAATGGTTCGGGCTTCTGCGCTTCATGCGGGTGTTCGCTGCCTGCATATACATGAAGTTTCTTCATGATCGCACGGCCCAGCGTATTTTTGGGAACCATTCCCTTCACCGCATTCACGATTACCCGGGTCGAATCGAGCTCCATCTGCTTGCGATAGGGGCGGATCTTTTCTCCTCCAGGATATTGTGAATGACGGAAATACGACTTGGTTTCGGGTTTTCTGCCCGAAAGCGCTACCTTGTCGGAATTAATAACAACGACATTATCACCATGATCCTGATTGGGAGAATAGAACGGCTTGTTTTTGCCGATCAGCTTTTTCGCAATTTCTGAAGCCAGACGCCCTAAAATCTTGTTTTCGGCATCAACCAGATACCATTTACGGGCAATCTCTTTGTGGTTCATTACTGTAGTTTTCATCTTACATCTCTCTAATTTATACTGAAAAACGTCGCTATGCTTTTCGGGAAACTTAGGAAAATATAATATACCTCGAAGGAGTGTCAATATATATATTAGAATGGATTCAGAATGCATCTCTGTTCTTCAACTATGATCAAGCACTTCCACCATACACATTTTCTTCCGCTCGATACGCTGGTTCGCAAAAAAGAGTCTGCGGAAGCGACCGTCAGTGTTGTTATTCCGGCACTCAACGAGGCCGCCACTATCGGGCCAATTATAACCGAGATAAAAAAGAACCTGATGGAACGCCATCCTCTGGTGGATGAATGTATTGTTATCGCCGGCAAATCTTCCGATAATACCGAGGCAGTTGCCCGGAACAGCGGCGCAACCGTCTATCCCATCGATGAAATCGCTTCGGATACATCGGTCCGGTTGGGAAAAGGGACTGCTCTCTGGAAATCACTCCATGTCGCAAAGGGTGACATAATTGTAAGTATCGATGCTGATATTACGAATTTCGATTCACGATTCGTCTACGGGCTTATCGGACCCCTACTCGACGATCAAAAGCTTTCTTTCGTTAAAGCATTTTACGAGCGTCCCCTTGTTTTTAAGGATGCGCTATTGGATAATTATGGGGGAAGAGTTACCGAAATTCTGGTCAGACCTTTTCTGTCCACTTTCTATCCGGAACTCGCCCGGTTTCGACAGCCACTGTCGGGAGAGTATTCCTTTCGGCGGGAAATTATTATGGAAATTCCCTTCTTAAGCGGCTATAGTATTGAAATCGGGACTATACTATACCTTTATAAATATCACGGACTCGATATCTTTGCGCAAACTGATATGGGAATACGACAACATCGCAACAGACCCGTAGAAGAACTTGGGAAAATGTCATTTCGAATCCTCCAGTTTCTTATCCGTTTTTTAAAGGAAGACGGAACTATTTCTCTTAACCGGGAGATTAATACCGAGATGATTACCGGCCTGCAGGCTGAGGTGAATGCTTTTCATACCGATGAAATTGTATTGCCGAAACTTTCAAATTATCGAAGCATGTGAGTGGAACTATGGAGATAACCTGGCCCTTACCGTTATTGGTTGCAGCTCTTGTCGGACTTATTGGAGCAATGCTTTTCTTTAAAAATATCTGCATGCCCCGGGATTTTCTGAAAAATCAGGAAGAACGTGAGAAACTCAAACGGAAAATGATTGAGATGCAGAATAAAAACATACTCGAAGATTAGTGAACGGCTCTGCGTTCCCTCTTATCGCCACTGATTTATCTGACGCTGTTTTTCAAAAACAAACTTTACAATACTTTCCCGTTGTGACTGTTCGATTTTGGTGAACTGCAGGTGATGTCTGCGAAATGTCGTTGTTTTACCTTCCTGCAGACTTATACGGATAATCCGTCCTGCAACGCCGGCCAACGACCGGTTCGGCAGATTGAAATTCAGGGAGACAATATCGCCTGGTTTCAGGGACTGCTCACAGAGAAAGCTTAATCCGCCTCCACCGATATCCGAGATCTTGCACTCAACTGTCTGACCTTTATGAATTTCGCTTTTTTCGGGATCCGATGTTTGAAGCAGTCTGAATCGCAAGGGGATGCTGACCTCAATCCGCGCATACTGCCGAAGCTGATTGCGTTTGAGTTCGAGAGTGTGGTTGAAAGAAATTATGCCCATTCCTGCCTTGAGAACGGTTAGCGGTATACCGTAAAAACCGTCATTCTGACGGGCAAAGGCAAATTTCAAAACATTTGAGGGAAATATGCGATAGTCATCTTCCTTTTCGGGATCAAACTGCAGTGTTAAACTGAATTCATTGTTTTCCATTACCGACGCTTTCTGAACAATGGGCACCTTGTTGCTTTTTCCGAAAATCGATCCTGTTTGACCGATCGCAATGTTCCTTGTCGAAATCAGTGGATGTTCAAAAGGAATATAGCCGAACCCGAGCTTCTTTCGAATCCCCGAAATCAGAGACTCTTCCAGTTCAATCTCCTCAAGATCGGGATTACGCTGTCGAAACCGTTCCACTTCTGCGTGAACACATTTTTCAAAAAGAGAGACCGACTGGAAAATTACATGGGACTGCGTGAACTGATCGTGGGCGATAATCTCCCGCAGTTTCTGCGTCTCCATGTCTGTCAACCGATGTTGTTCCACCTCTTCGGCAAAACGGTTCTGCTCGAATTCCCTTTTGTCCTCCTGTTCCCGACGTCGTTTCGCAATATAGGAGGCAATAAGAACACCGATAATTATTAGAAAAAGCAATAAAAGAATCGCTATGACTTTGGGTGTGGCTCCCCGCCATCCGATCTGCTCGATCAGTGAACGTGAAAAAGCCGGCGAATGGGCAAGTGAAATAAACAGTATTCTTCTGATAATTTTCATGATCAACATTCAAAAAATTGTGTTTCTTGTACAATTCATGTGCCCGGTATAAATAATTCGGTTTGATAAAGGGGCTGCAACCGGTCTAAATAAGTATATCATATTCTATAAAGGATTTTAACTTAAATTATATTTTCAATTATTTTGATTAAGGATATGCTTGAAGTCCCTATGTTATTATTGTACTATTTCTCATACAGTATTATGAAGAAAATATTAGTAAATAAAATCGAAGACAAAATGGTTCTGGCCAAGGAAGTGCGCGGGCGGTCGGGGAATGTTTTACTCAGATCCGGAACTGTCCTCAGTGCCCCGATGGGGCGGCGTCTGAAAAACTGGGATATCCATTTCGTGTACGTTGAAGGTGAAGAAGAAAATGCCCCACAGAAAAATGCGGTGGAAATATCACCGGAAAAAATAGAAAAGCAAATGAAAGAAAGATTCTCAAAAGTAATGAATAATCCGACAATGAAAGAAATTTTTGCTGCAGTGTATCAGCATAGAGTAAAGAAGAATTCATAACCGCACCACAGGTATTTTTGATTAATGAGAGAAAAAGCCGAAATCCGGCGATCGCTGGAAAAAATATCAACTATCCCGACCCTTCCTTCAGTTATCGATCAGATAGCCCGTTTGTTGCAGAATCCGCAGACAACGGCAGAGGAGGTCGGGAAAGCAATTACCACCGATCCAGCTCTTGCTTCCAAAGTTCTCAAACTTGTCAATTCGGCTTTTTATGGATTTCCCGGCAAAATAGGAACCATAACTCATGCAATTGTTATTCTGGGTTTCTCCACAGTCAAAAATGTCGTTCTGACCGCTTCAATTTTCGATTTCTTTAAAAGCAGGAACAACATGCATCCCGATTTCGACATGAAAAAATTCTGGATTCATTCTCTTGCTTCCGGGGCCGCATCCCAGGCCATTGCAAAGCATATCGGATTCAGCGAAAAAGAAGAATGCTTTATTGCCGGACTCATTCATGATATCGGTAAGGTGATTCTCTGCCAGTATTTTCCCGAAGAATTCATTGAAATTGTTACGAGAGTGAAGGAAAAAGACATTCTCTTTTACGAAAGCGAAAAAGAGCTGCTCGACAGTACCCATCAGGAAATCGGCGGCATGGTCGTGGAACGATGGAATATTCCTGCAAACCTTCAGGATGTTGTCCGTTATCACCATTGTCCGGCACCTTCCAGAAACTCCTATACCATTACGGCCATTGTTCATTGTGCCGATATTCTGATCAGAGCCATGGATCATGGATACGGTGGTGATAATAAAGTCCCGATGATTTCCGAACAGGTATGGAATGATCTGGGAATGAACAATCTTTCTCTGCCACCGTTGCTTGAGGACATCGATGATGAAATCGATAAGGCAACGGGACTCATGTCTCTTGTATGACCGGTAACCCATATGAGCTTTTCCATAGACATACTGGCATGCGGGAAAAAAACGCACTGGATGACCGCAGATATCGAGCGATATGTAAAACTGATTCGCCCTTTCACTCCTCTATACTTTACCTGGGTAAAATGCGGTGCAACCGGTGAAACCCACTCAAAAAAAACATCCGCCACCCTTTCTCAGAATCTGGTTCAGAATGCCTATATCGCAGGCTTGTCTGAAAGGGGAACATTAATGAACAGCATGCAATTTGCCCGCTGGCTCGACGAAAAGAGAGGTCGGGGAAAAACACTCCTCTTTGCCCTTGGTGGCGCCTATGGGTTACCCGAATGGATCGAACGTGAGTGCAATGAGTTTGTCAGCCTTTCGCCCTTAACCTTCCCCCATAAATTGGCATTTCATGTTCTTGTTGAACAGATTTATAGAGCATTTACTATTTTACATAATCATCCTTATCATAAATAAGCTGGGAGCATTATCCGATGCGTTTTTTTTCTGCACTCTGTAGTAATAAAGGTGGCGGTATCTGGTTCCGTATCCTGTTGATTTCCTGTACCTTTGTTATGATAGGCGGGTTGATGTTCATCCTTTTACGGAATCAACAGAAGACGCAGCAGAGCGCACATCGTGAAGCTCTCAAAATTGCTGAAGTCGGATTGCAAAAAGCATTAGAGCAATACCATGCCGATTCAGCTCATTTTACAGAGATCCCCAAAACTTCCTATGATGAAGGCTGGTATATGGTTTCCGTAAAAAAAGACCGGAATACCGATACACTTTTCATTTCTTTTGAATCCGAAGGTCACGTCGGGAAAGTTTCTCAAAAAAAGACGTATGTTCTGCGCCTTCCGGCCGCATCAGACTCATCTCATCTCTGAACAGCGGTTTTTTGTTCGGCATAGTTCGCCTTTTATCTCTCAGAACGGTGTGGTTTGTGTCCCCTGAAAAATAAATAATCAGTCGGATTATAAAAAAAGGTGGAAAATGATGTAAGAAAACTTTACAATATATTGTATTTCCTGCTATTATAAAAAAAACATATGGTAGGGCACATTTTTTAATCCCTGCAATTAGGTTTTTTTATTGACAGGAACCCCGGAAAGTGGGAATAATTATAATGTAACCATTAAGATTCTTTTCGGTTAGGGAGATTACCTGAATTCTGTTCTTAAGTCTTGCGTATAGTTATATCATTTCTAAAGATTTTACAAAAAAATGAACTGGCTTCAAAAATTACGGGGTGAACATACTTCCGTCGGACTCGATATCGGTAACCATTCTCTGAAATTGGCGAAGATACGACATCTACGGCAGGGGTATATATTGGAAGCGACCGGCATAAAAGAGTTGCCGGCAGGTACTATCGAAGGCAGCGAGATTAAAAACAAAGAGACCCTGATCGATTCCATTATGACCCTGGTTAATCAGTGCGATCCATCGATTGTTGAAGTGGTCATGTCCATGTCCGGGCACGGCATTATTTCCGATAAATGCACGTTTAAAATCAATCCCAATGAAAACGCCGAAGAGTTCATTTTATGGGAAGCCGGCCAACGAAGTCCCTTTGATGTTGATGATATTACGCTCGATTATCGAATATTACATCGGAATCACGATACCAATGAAGTTGAGGTTCTTCTGGTTGCCGCAAAAAATCAGATTATGCAGAATTATATCGATCTGCTCTACGATGCGGGACTGAAACCGATTCTTATTGATGTCGATGCCTTTGCCATTAATAATTGTTATGCCCTGGAAGCGCAAAATCGTACTGATTCGGGCGTCGTTATGCTTCTGAACATCGGCCATGATCTCAGCAGTGTTACCTTTATAAAAAACGGTCTTTTCCATTCCTCCCGGGATATCTCCACGGCCGGAGATTTTTTTGTTAAAACCCTGCAGCGGAATACGGGGGTAAGTAGCGAAGAGACGGTGAATATTCTCAAAGGTCGGGGTGATGTTGATATCGATGATCATTTGATACAGCGGAGTATCGAATATGCGGCTGAGGAACTGTCATCGGGAATCGATTTGGCATTTTCCTATTTCAAAAGTTCCGAAAAAAATGAAACTATTGATAAAATAGTGATCAGCGGAGGTGGGGCCTATATCGAAGGCATTAAAGAATATCTGGAAATGCGCCATGAAACCACCGTGCAGATCTCAAATCCACTTTCTTTTTTGCAGTATGATCCCGACCTCTTCGGATCGGTAGATCCGCAGAAAATTTCGGCACTCCTGTCCGTTGCTATTGGGCTCGGGCTCAGGAAAGTGAGCGATTGATGATTGAACGCATCGAAATTAATCTGCTTCCAGCGGAATACCGGGTTCACAAACGAGGGATTCGGCTCCAGCGGGAGATGGTATATCCGATTCTGGGAGTGCTCATGCTCTGGCTGGCGCTGTTTTACATGATTTTCAGCCTTGACGGTGAAATCAGTAAGGTCGAAAATGAAATAAGAATGACCGAACAGAGTATTCAGAAAAACCGGCATATTAAAAATGAGATAAAGAAACTGCAGGCTGCTCGGAAAAATATCGACCAGAAAATACGGGCGTTGCAGCGAATTAATGTCAATAAAGAAAAATGGGTTCGCCTGATGGAAGTGCTATGTGGAAGATTGCCCGAATACAGCTGGTTGACCTCATTGAGAGAAAAGGTGTCGGGAAATACCGCAACCCTTGAGATCGATGGAAGAACATTTTCTTTTCCTGAAGTCGCCAACTATATGTCAAACCTTACCGAAAATGAATACGTTAGCACCGTGGATCTCTCTAATATCGAAGAAATGAAATCCAGTGATATGAAATCATCATACCGTTTCAGTATAATCGCCGATATCAATCCTGATGCCGGTCTTGAAAAACGGGCAACCGAATAAAAGTAAAGGCAGCATTGAGATAAAGATGAATATCCCGAAAATAGATTTTCGAAATCCTAAAATCCGTAACGCGGGAATAGTAATTCTCATCGGACTGGCAGGGGTGCTGCTGCTCTATCAGATGCCCCTGAAGACGAGGCAGAAAGCCCTTAAGGAACTCAATGAAAAACAGAAAAAGAAACAGAACGAACTGAATGTCATTCTTGCTATGAAACCACAGCGGAACAAACTGGTCAAGGATTTGTCACACGATAGTCTTCGGCTTGATTCTTTAAAGTCTATATTTCCCGATCAGAAAGAAATTCCAAAGCTTATTAGAGATGTAACACGGGTTGCCCATGCATCGGGAATCCATACCCGTAAATTCAATCCCCTTCCCGATCTCGAAAAGGAATATTATATCGAAAACCGGTATTCACTGTCGGTGATCGGTGGATATCATCAGTTAGCGCATTTTATCAGTTTTCTGGCCAACCTGCCGTTACTGGTCAATCTCAGCGATGTCTCTTTGATGGCTAACCCCGAGATGCAAAGGACTATTGAGGAGCATGAAAATCACGGGACACCTATACAAACGGTATCGGTCAGTTTTACTATGACAACATTTTCATCAAAAAGGTGATTAGTAACCGCAGGAACTAATTGTGAAACTCATCAGCAAAAATATTCCTTTCCACTGTATCCTCCTCATCCTCTGGATGGCCCTGGGGATATGGAGTAAGACTGCGGTAATTTCCGGAATGAAGGTGGTCAGTGGAAAGCGGGGGCTTGCTCTGGAGATTGAAGCTGATGCTTCCTTTGAGTTGTCCACAAAAATGAAACAGCGCGGCGAAAAACTGACACTGATCATGCCCGGTGCAGTATTCGGATTAACCGATTACACCTATTCATCCTTTCCTGTCGGATCGTTGATACGACGAATCGATGCACAGGAAGTTTTGAAAAAGGACATAGTCGAAATTGTTTGTACCTTCGATTCTCCAATCGAAAACAATGTACGGGTGAAAAAAAAGGATAGCCGATGGTTGATACTTGTTACCGATGAGCCGCAAATCAAATTTTCCTGGATTGCACCGCAGCCAGGCAAACAGGGACAATCGGCTCCCAAACCGCCGAAACCATCGGTAGAACCCAGAGAGCCACAGAAAGCAGAAATGGCTGCGTTAGAAGAAAAAAAAGAACCTGAGCCGGTACCTGAACCGGTACCCCAACCGGCTGTGCCTTCGCCCGCACCGGCGATTCCGGCAAAAAGTGAGATCCAGAACAGTGGGTTCGAAATCAAGTCGAAAATTACAAATTTCCTGATGCTTCATCGTGACAAAGTGAAAAAACTCCATTTCGAATTGGATGCACCCGCTAATGCAGAGGTCAAGCGGGAGAAAGGCATATACAAAATAGCACTTCCCTATACCCGTAGCACTCTCCCGAAAAAGAAATACACACTCTCGGATGGCTATCCATTTTCGACAATATCCTTTAAACAACGAAGGCATAAAAATGTCGAGTGGTGCATTATTTTTGTATCCCTGGAGCCCGGTTATGACGGCAGTATTCTTTTGCAGAAAAGCGCCTCGTCCTTTTCGGTCTATCCTGTCTCGGATATGAAACCCCAATTGACAATATGGGGCGCGTCCACTGGGAAAAAGATCGACTATTCTTTTACCAATCTGCCGTCATATAAGTCCGATTATGACCGGATGACAAAGAAAGTAGAAGCCGCTTCGGAAAAGGATATTCCCGAAGATGCAACCTTTGCCTTGAAAGAGCCAGCGCCAAAAAAAGAGGTTCAGGAACAGCCCCAAAAGAGCTTACAACCTGAACCTGATCCTGAACCACAGGCCCTTCGGAAGCCTGAGCCTGAGCCCGAAGTAAAAGCGACCTCTCCGGTCAGGCTTGTGGTAATAAAAGATAACGTTAATTTTCGGGCAAAACCAGAGGTGAGTGGCAAAAAGACCGTTATTAAACAGCTTCGCCGGGGGACTATGGGAACACAGATCGCCCGGGAAGGTGAGTGGTATAAAGCAGATATGGGCGGTGATGTGGGATGGGTATATCATACGATGGTACAGGACAGTGCAACCATCGACCTCGCATTTTGGAATGAGATAGAATCATCGGAGGAACCATCCGTTGATGCTGAAGAGGAAGAAATACTTGCGGCAATTCAAAAAAAGAGCACCCAGATTCCGCCAATTGAAAGTGAGAGCAAAAATACCATCATCGCACAGACCGAAAGAGGCGGCGTGCCGGCGTTTCGGCAAATTGGGCGGGAAATTCCCGACAGAGATCCGGGCAGAAAGGAGCTGGTCGAGTACCATGTATACGGCAGAGACCCCTTTCTTCCTCTTGAAGAAATCAGCACCGATTCATTACCCGAAGTCGCCAATATCAAACTCGTGGGTGTCCTGCTCGATGAAACTGAACGGCTCGCTCTGGTAGAGGATATCAATGATTCGAAAAACGCCTTTGCTCTGAGAGAAAATGATCCGGTAAGAGGCGGAAGGGTACTGAAAATACAGGACCACAGTATTGTTTTCCTTTTAAATGAACTGGGCATTTCGAGGACCTATGCCTTAAAACTCAACGAAGAGAAACATTCACCGGTGTCGAATTTCAGAGATGGGATGGGCATTTCTTCTCAACAGAGAGCCGGGCAAGATGCTGCTGCCGCTGCTGATGGGGATGCTGATGATGCGCAATCAGGCGCTTCGAATTTGCGAACGCCGAAAACATTCAAGGGCGAACGGCCGCTTCGAAAAATTCCCGATCGGAAATCCGGTTCTTCGGTAAACCCGTCATCTATACCATATTAATAATGGGGTTGAATATGAACACCACACGGCAGAGCGGAAACAGGAGAAATTACAGCATACTTCAGATACTTCTGATATGCTCAATGGTCTTTCCCCTGTTTGCGCAGGAAAGTGAAGAAAGCTTTTATGTGAATGAAGCCGGCATCCGGGCAGAAACCGGTGATCGCGTGATTGCCGACTGGAAATGGCATAATGCCGATGTTCGCTCGGTGTTTAAACAGCTCTCGACCATCAGCGGTGTTGATATTGTTCTTTCCGATGATGTTACCGGTAAAGTATCCCTCTCTGTGACCAATAAAACCTGGAAAGATGTTTTCCATATTATTTGTAGAATCAGAGAACTGGCAGCAGAAAAAGAAGAAGGATATATTTATGTGTTACCTCAGGATATCTACCAGAAGAAACGTCTCGAAAAAGCATCCAATGCCCAGGCTGTCGAGCAACTTGCACCCCTTACCCGCGAGGTTATCCGGCTTGATAATATGACCGCCGAAGAAATGGCCGAATCGGTTGAACAACTCCTCTCGGAGAGGGGCAAGATAACGGTGGTCAGGCATAATAATTCGCTGATTGCGTATGATACTCAGGAAAATATCAGACAGATGATACGTATGATCGAGCAGCTTGATGTGGAAACCGAACAGATATCGATTTCGGCAAAAATTATTGAAGTAAGTTCCGGAGCCATGCAGAACATTGGAATTCAATGGGGAGCCTTTGGTGAACTCGGCGGCAAGCAGGTGAGTGCAGAACACCTGCCCGGTGATAATATTCTTGCCAATGCCCTCGACCGGCTTACCTACGGCGTTCTCTCCCGAGACCGCCTTTCGGTTACCCTCGAATATCTCTTTGAAGACAATAACGGAGAAATTGTCGCTCAACCGCAGATTACAACGGTGGATAATAAAGAAGCGCGTCTCTTCATGGGACAACAGGTGCCGGTGCGGTACCTCGATGAAGCCGGCAATACGGTCATTCGAATGATCGACGCCGGTACCGAACTTATCGTTACTCCCCATGTCACCGGTGAAGGAAGGGTCCTTTTAAGCCTCGAACCGAAAAAGAAATCCTATGAGGCCACAAGCCAGGGGCCAGTGATCAACGAACAGAGCGCCACAACCAATGTGGTTGTTAATGACGGTGAAACTGTCGTTATCGCAGGGTTGACCTCAAATGAGGTCCTTGAAACTGAAGCCGGTATTCCGGTGCTCAAAGAAATACCGCTGATAGGAAACCTCTTTAAACGGTCCCGGAAACAGAATGGAAAAAAGGATCTGATAATATTTGTTACGCCCCATATCATTCAGAAAAACATTGAAGCGGTATCAGTCGACAAAGTTGAAGAAAACGAACAAACAGAGGAGTAGGTTTGTATCGACTCTGATCGATAAAAACTGAATCTCTTGGGGGATTTCTCCAAAGGAGGAGTAGAAAATGAAAAAAACACTCATATTCGGTGTAGCTGTGATGGTTCTTTTAGGTTGTACCGAAAACAAAATAAAAGTCCAGAATGACACCAACGATGAAGTGTTGTTCAATTTCCGGGCAAATGTTTATTCTGTAGCGGCCCTCTCTACTATTGAAGTCTCTGATGAAATTCCTAACGGAACCTATGCCTATACCACGGGGCATCAGCCCTATTCATCAACCGGCGAGCAGATCAATTCGGGCCAGGGACTCACCGGAGACATGTCATTTAACCGTGATAAAACCGAACAGTATATCCTCTACTGGGCTGAAGCCGATACCGGCGGCTATACACTCCATGCCGTAGTTAGCACTACCGACCCCCAGAGAACAGTAACAGCCCCCTGAGCGCTTCCGGAACACTTCTATAGTGATTCTTTTCCCCTTCCGCAAATCAAATGCCCCCTTTCAGATATTTCCCTGAAAAATTTCCAATTTCTTTGTTGACTTCAATCGGCATATATAGTATACTAATTTAGAGCTTTGTGCAAAATGTAGTGTTTTGTTAACTTCTGCTTGTTTTTCCAACTACTCTATATAGTCACGAAAATAATACTCAAGGACCCTTCTAACCTTGTTCCGGGAAGGACTTTACGCCGATGATATCTACAATCAGAAAACGGGATGGAAAGCTTGTAGCCTACGACAGCTACAAAATCGCCAATGCAATTTTCAAAGCCGCCGAAGCTGTTGGAGGAAAAGATTTCGGTCTTGCGCTCTCTTTATCCAAACGTGTTGAAGAGATTGTTTCCAAAAAATTTCATCCCAATTCCATTCCTGCAGTTGAAGAGCTTCAGGATCTGGTTGAAAAGGTACTTATCGAACATGGTCATACCCGGGTAGCAAAAGCCTTTATCCTTTATCGGGAGCAGCATCGTCGTATGCGCGAGGCCCGTGATCTTGCTCTGGATATTTCCCGGACCATGGATGGCTATTTAAAACAGGAAGACTGGCGGGTCAACGAGAATTCGAATGTGAATTACTCTCTCGGCGGTCTGGTGCTTCACAACAGTGGCGCCATTACCGCAAATTACTGGCTTGAAAGTATCTACGATCGAGAGATCTCCGATGCTCATCGAAACGGCGAAATACATATCCACGATCTTAGCATGTTCTCCGGCTATTGCGCCGGCTGGTCACTCCGGCAACTTATTTCCGAGGGACTCGGCGGGGTTAAAGGAAAGATCTCATCACGCCCACCCAAACATCTTTCAACACTGATTCAGCAGATGGTCAATTTTCTGGGAATACTCCAGAATGAATGGGCAGGAGCACAGGCGTTTTCTTCTTTCGATACCTATCTTGCGCCTTTTGTAAAAGTAGACAACCTTTCCTACGAAGACGTGAAACAATGCATTCAGTCTTTTATTTTCGGTGTTAATACACCATCGCGGTGGGGGTCTCAGGCACCATTTACCAATATTACCCTAGACTGGGTGGTTCCCGGTGATCTAAAAGATCAGCCCGCAATTGTCGGTGGCCAGCCTCTGGATATTACCTACGGCCAGTGTCAGAAAGAAATGGATATGATTAACAAGGCGTTTTTGGAAGTCCTTATTTCGGGTGATGCCGAAGGCCGTGGATTTTCATATCCTATTCCAACGTATAATATTACCGAAAATTTCAACTGGAACAGCGAAAATGCCGAATTGCTGTTTACCATGACCGGTAAATACGGTACCCCTTATTTCCAGAATTTTATCAATTCTTCGCTTAATCCTGGTGATGTTCGCTCCATGTGCTGCCGTCTGCAGCTTGATAAACGTGAACTCCGCAACCGTGGAGGAGGCCTTTTCGGCGCCGATGAATTTACCGGCTCTATCGGAGTCGTTACTATCAATCTCCCCCGAATCGGCTATCTCTCATCATCGCGGGAAGACTATTTCAGCCAGCTCGATCATTTTATGGATGTTGCCAAAAATTCGTTGGAAATTAAACGGCGGGTCATTACCAGTCTCATGAACAATGGCCTCTTTCCCTATACACGACGGTATTTGCGCCATTGGAATAACCACTTCTCGACAATCGGTCTGATCGGTATGAACGAATCAACAATAAATTTCATAGAAAAAGACCTCTCTCATACCGAAGCCCGGGAATTTGCCATGGAAGTTCTTGATCATATGCGTAACAAGATGATCGCCTATCAGGAAGAGACCGGTCATTTGTATAATCTTGAAGCCACTCCCGGTGAGGGAACATCATACCGCCTTGCAAAAACCGACCATGATAAATTCTCCCGAATGATTATTCCGGGCGGTGACAGCCCTTATTATACCAACTCCACGCAGCTTCCTGTGAATACTACCACCGATCTGTTTGAAGCCCTCGACATGCAGAACGGAATCCAGAAAAAGTATACGGGTGGAACGGTTTTTCATGCCTTTATCGGTGAAGCTATCGATGACATTGAAGTTACCAAAAAGTTGGTAAGGAAAATTGCCGAAAATTATCAGGTCCCTTATTTTACGTTGTCGCCCACATTTTCGATCTGCAGTAATCACGGCTATCTGAAAGGCGAGCATTTTGCCTGTCCGACCTGCGGCGAAGAGACCGAAGTCTATTCACGGATCGTGGGTTACTACCGGCCGGTGCAAAACTGGAATCTCGGCAAAAAATCCGAGTATAAAAACCGGAAAACCTATCAGGTTGATTCCACATTTCGGAATAACAAACCAACACTGCATGCTCAAACCGCAGTTATAGCGGAAGATGAATCTGTATGCGAGACCTCCCAGTCGGTGGCTGGCTAAAAAATTCCTTTATCGATTTCCCGGGGACAGTTTCGACTGTCCTTTTTTTCTCAGGCTGCAATCTCAGGTGTGGATTCTGTCATAATCCCACGCTGGTGACTGGGGAATACACCGAACCGCTAAGTGTTGAGGAATTCGATACCTTTCTTGCCGGGCGGCAGGGGCTCATTGAAGGTGTTGTGCTCAGTGGGGGAGAACCGGCACTCCATCCCGAAGCCGCCAAATTATGTGTTACCCTGGCACGAGAAAAAGGATATAAAATCAAATTGGATACAAACGGCATGAAACCCGAAATTATCGGTAAACTCGCCCCCGACTACCTTGCCCTTGATGTTAAAACACTGCCGGAAAAATATCGAGGCATGCTTAAGGCGCCCTGTGAAGATGCAGGTAAAAGATTGTTGCAATCAATCGAAATTGCAAAAACCATGAAAGATGCTGCCGAAATAAGAATTACCGTTGTTCCCGGATTGATCGACAGAAAAAGCATCGAAAAAATAGGCCGCCTCTGCCATGGTGTTCATCGAATATTCCTGCAACCCATGCAGCAAAATGTCGAATTACTCGATCCTGCCTATACCAGTATCACTCCCTTTTCCCATAATGAGATTGTTGAATTCAAAGATATTCTGCAAGAGTATACAGAAACCTGCTCGATTCGAAAGGGGTAGGAAGCCGGCTTTGCACAAATTGATTTGTGCAAAGATCAGTCGTATCCCAGGGGTATTTTTCCTCTTTTTTTACGGGTAAATACCGAGACATTTTTTATTCCCCAGTGCCTGAGATACTCGATAAGCTGGGGGAAGATTTTTGCCACATGAGCAGGAGAATGGGCGTCGGAGCCGATGGTGATCGGGACTTTATACTCCTTTATCGCTTTTACCATATGCTCAAAGGGGTCGCCGCCTCTTACCTGATACAACTGAGACCATAGATAGCCGTTGGCATTTATTTCAATACATGAATTCGATTGCGCGGCGCAGGCAACTGTTTCATTGATTAACTTAAAAACATCGATGGTTTTCCGCCGGGGCCATTTCGTATATCGCCATATGAAATCCAGATGGGCTAACGTTTGAAACGTATCCGACTTTAAACATTCACAGGCCTGAATAAAATATTCGGCGAAAATTTTACTTGTATCGTCAACGGAAGTCTCTGCAAGATGGCGCCATCCGAACCTGGGTATACAGTGGAGAGATCCTAAAAGGAAATCAAAAGGAAACTGATCGGTTATTTTTTCGGCAATATCTTCAACACCTGCTACATAATCGACTTCAAGACCGATCTTGATCGTAATATCGTCTTTATAAGCATCTTGCAGTCCTGAAATTTCTTCAAAGTAGCGTTCACAGGCAGCTTCATCCATTCCCCAATCCCAGTAGCGACGTTTTTGTGAACGGGAAAGATAATAGCGACCAAGGTGGTCGGCAAAACCGATTTCCGTCAATTCGGCCGCTATGGCCGATTCGATATACTCGACAATCTTACCCTGAGCATGACCGCAATAGGGGGTGTGAACATGATAATCGACAAGCACGAGTAGTCCTTTATGTTATACCTTCACCGAAGCAGCCGATGCACTGCCGAAGTGAGCCGATTCTTGTAAAAGCGGTTCGATTCGTTCTTCAATAAATTCTACAATCTGTTCGGGCGCTCTTCCAACAAATTCCGAAACTTTCAGTATGCGGTCGAGATCTTTCCGTGTGATCCCGAATGACGGATCAGAAACAATTCTTTCCAAAAGATCATTCTCTCCACCTTCCATTTTGACTTTTTTTGCCGCTTCCTGAGAGTGCACCCGGATACGTTCGTGAAGCTCCTGACGGTTGCCGCCTTTCTGTACTCCCTCCATAAGGATGTTCTCGGTAGCCATAAAAGGAAGCTCCTGAAGGATATGCTTTTCAATGACCTTCGGATAAACAACCAGGCCGTTGCAAATATCATGAGCTAGAATACAACAGGCATCGGCGGCAAGAAATGATTCGGGAATGGATATCCGTTTGTTTGCCGAATCGTCGAGTGTTCGCTCGAACCACTGCTCTGCGGCAGTCATTGCCGGCGACTGGGCGAGACTGATGATTAAACGGGAAAGGGATGTCAGCCGTTCCGATCGCATCGGATTTCGCTTATAGGCCATCGCAGAGCTGCCGATCTGTTTCGTGCCGAAAGGCTCTTCGATCTCTTTGAGGTTCTGCAGCAGCCTGATATCGTTTGCGATTTTGTGAAGAGTCTGGGCGAGTCCCGATAACAGTGCAGTAATTCGGGCGTCGATTTTACGCGTATAGGTCTGACCAGTTACCGGAATAAGGCGCTCGAAACCCATTTTCTTTGCTACCATGATGTCCAGTTGCTTGACTTTTTCGTGGTTGCCGTTAAATAGTTTCAGATAACTGGCCTGAGTGCCGGTGGTACCTTTTGCTCCCCGGAACGGCAGTCCGGTAACAAATGCAACGAGTTCCTCGAGATCCATTGAGGCATCATAGAGCCACAGGCACGCTCTTTTACCGATTGTGGTGAGCTGTGCAGGCTGATAGTGAGTGAATCCCAGGGTGGCGGTTGACTGCTGTTTCAACGCAAAATCTTTCAGTGCCTCCATAACCTTTCTGAGTCGCCTGATTATGAGAATGGTTGCCTCTTTTATCTGAATCAGATCGGTATTATCGCCTACAAATGCCGATGTTGCACCAAGATGGATGATCGGTTTGGCTTTGGGGCATATATCACCATAGGTATGAACATGTGCCATCACATCATGACGCATTTTTCGTTCGTAGTCGTTCGCCTTTTCGTAGTCGATCGAGAATATATTCGCTTTCATTTCCTCGATTTGTTCATCAGTAATCGGTATGCCGAGGTCCTTTTCGCTTTCAGCTAAAGCAAGCCAGAGTTTTCGCCAGGTAGAAAACTTGTAATCGGATGAAAAAATTTTCGACATCTCATTACTCGAATAGCGCTCAATAAGCGGATTAGTATAAACCGAGGTCGATTTTGGAAAATTTGCCATAAAATGTTCCTTTGAATGAATAAGTAGGTATTATCCATGAAAACACATCTTTTCAGGGGTTTTTGAAAATAGTTAATCACCACTGCAGGAATAGCAATTCCAACAAAAGCAAAATAACTCTTGATACTTTTCATAAGGAGTGTTATTTTTCTGACTATAGGAATCTTTTGTGTTTCTATATATTAATGATACCTAAATAAAAGGGAGGAGGCTGGAATGCGTAGCATTATCTGGCGAGCGGTTGTAAGTCTGTTGGTCGTTTTAGCAGTTAATTCCTATTCACAGTCCACCGAAGATCTCATGAGTTCTGGTGGTGAATTACTTCGAAGCGGCGCCTATGGTCAGGCGGTTACTCAGTTCCGAAAGGTATTGGCCCGCGATCCGGGTAACTTTGAAGCGCAGTTTAATGTTGCCCTTTCCTATCTTCTCTGGCAGCGATACAACGATGCCATTCAGGAATTCAATAAAGCTGCCGGTATCAATCCTCGAAGTTCTGAGGTCTGGGCGAATCTTGGCGTTGCCTATGAGAGGCTGGGACAAACCGGGAAGGCTATCGATTGTCTTGTTGAAGCCGTCAACCTAAATCCCGGTAACATCGAAGCCCGAGTTAACCTGGCTTCCATGTATGCCAATATGGATCGCGCCAATGAAGCGATCAACCAGTTTAAGGAAGTCGTCATGATTGATGGTTCCAATACTGTCGCTTTAACCAACCTTGCCAAACTCCTTGTCGGGGAAAAAAAGATCGATGAAGCCAAGCACTATCTCCGTGAGGTAATTGCTTTCGATCCCAATAGTGCCGAAGCATACTGGGTGTTGGGAAATATCTATCGCGACCAGGAAAAAAACTTCGATGAAGCTGTCAAAAAATATAATATTGCCATCAAACTTGAGCCTAACTCTCCGGCATATTATCAAAGCCTGGCCCTTCTCTATGAAGAGCAGGATAAAGTCGATGAAGCTATTGAGGTTTACGAAGACGGCCTGGTCTATATCGACGATGCTCTTAAAAAGGAAAAGATTCAGGAAAGAATCATTGTGTTGAAAAACTCCGATTCCGGTGCTAAAGCAAAATCCAAAGAAATCGCCTTTGAAAAGGAAAATAAAGAAGAAGTAAACAGGCTCAAACAGGAACTCAGGGGCAGCGAAGAAAAAGAAGAGACAAAGACCATGGATGTCGGTACTTTCGACATAATGTCTGATCTTGAAGGTATTGGTGGTGATGAAAGCGATCAAAGCTCGCTTTTTGATCTGAAAGAAGAGGCCAAAAAAAAAGCTAAAGAAAAGGAATAAGCAACGTCTGTCAAATTTTGTGGAACACTATAACTCCTATCGCTCCTATCTCAAAGAGCGATTTTCCACGCCGGTTTTAAAGGTTCCGATAAACGGAGGTTTTTCCTGTCCCAATCGAGACGGTACAATCAGTCGTGAGGGATGTCTCTTTTGTGATAACCGTTCATTCAGCCCTGCGGCACAAAATATTGACTCTCCTCTGGAACAGCTGAAAAACAGCATTGCGCGAGCAGAAAAGTATTCGGCCATTCTCCCCTATCTCCAGCCCTTTACAAATACCTATGGCTCCGTTGAGTATCTGAAATCGGTATATGAACCACTTATTTGTCTTCCGAAAGTTGTTGGTCTTGCAATAGGAACTCGTCCCGATTGTTTCAATGAAGAAATCTATTCGTATCTCAAGGATCTGGAGACCAGGACATATCTCAACGTCGAACTGGGACTCCAGAGTTCCCATCCCGAGACCCTGCGGCGTATCAACAGGGGGCATGGATGGGATGAATTTGTAAAGTGTGTAAACGAATTGGCGTCAAAAAATATTGAAACAGTCGCCCATATAATAATCGGTCTTCCGGGAGAAACGCCTGATATGATATATACCACCGCCCGGAAACTGGCATCGCTCCCCCTGACCGGAATAAAAATCCATCAACTGATGATCATTAAAGGTACTCCTTTCGAATCGTGGTATATATCGGGGAAGGCGGTACCTCTTTCATTACCTGCCTATGCCAAACTGGTGGGCGAGGTCATTTCATTTCTTAATCCGAAACAGCATATCCACCGGGTGCTTGCTGACTCCCGCCCCGAGTATGGTCTCATTGCTCCTCTCTGGAGCGCTGAGAAGCTTAAATCACTCAACTATATCAGATCATACATGGATAAAAACAGTATTGTGCAGGGATCTAAATTTCCCCGGTCCTGAATAATCATGGGAGTTATTCTGGACCAGCATCCTGTATTCCATCAACGGGCGGCGTGGCAGGAGCAAGGTCTTCAATGATTTCAGAAATTTCAGGCTGAAGTGAATCTTGAGAACTTGCCGATTCTTTAACAATCTGAGCAGGTTTTTCGTTCTCCACCGACTCTGCCGGCTGAGTGGAAGTGGTTGGTTCGACCGGCGCCGGCTTCTTGACAGGCTCTGCAGGTTGAGGTGTTGCGGATGGAGTTTGCGGAGACCGTGTGCGGGGTGAAATGGTCTGAGACTGTGCCGGTTTTGCAGCAGACTCCCTGGATGTTGGTGAGACGGATGTGTGTGTTCTGGGCCGGGAGCGACTGGACTGAGAAGTCGCGCTTCTTCGAGAGCCAGGTTGATCATCACTTATCATTCCGGAAGAGACAGTAGAATCATTTCGATTCTCTGTCGAGTCGGCCTCAGGATTACTGGTGTCGGAGACTGCCCTATGAGCAGCCATTTGTTCTCTGGGTAAAGACGGCTGATCTTTCGAACCGACCGGCAGATTGAATACGGATGTGTAGTAGGGGGATGAATAGGTGATATGTATGCTGGTATTGCTTGCAAGCATGGTAATGTGGAGTGCCCCTGCGAGAAGAATACAAACACTCACGAATAGGACGGCTTTTGCCCACCGTGTGCGTTTCAGTGTCAATCTCATCCAGAAAAACCAGGAAAAATTTTTACGGGCCCGATGGAGGCGGCTGTATTCTTTCTGTAGATACGATTGTAGGCGGTTGCTGAAATCCGGAAATTTATTTGCGGGAGCATCCTCTAAATTGAATTCTTCTGTCTCTGCTTTCTCATCAATCTGGAGTAATCGCTTTTTCTGATGTTCAAACCAGAGTTCGGGAGGGATCGTAATACTGCTTTTCATCAGATTATGATATACCTTCCCGAAAAAGGGTAGCAGCAACAAAACGGTTTCTTCATGACCATAATGTAAGTTTCGAAATTCGATGTATGTTTCGTGAGCTTCGGAAGTAAAAAGCGAATAAAAGGCTGTGGGATCTCCTCGGGAAGCTGTTTTGAGAAGTATTTCGGTAGAACTTAGAGATTTTTTCATAATTCACAATTCACAATCGGTATATTTCAAGGATTTTAAAGAGAGCGGGACTGTTGTAGAACAGATCACGCACGAGGTATTTTTGACGGCCAGTATTTTTGTATATGCCGGCTACCGTTAATTCGTGCAGGAAAAATATATCAATGGAGCGTTTTACCGAAAGAGACAAATTTTTTATGCGCACTGCGCTCGAGTGCGCCGACAGGGTCAAAGGCTATACTTTCCCCAACCCGGCTGTTGGTGCAGTGCTTGTGAAAAAAAATAAAATTGTCGGTAAAGGCGCAACCGCTCCCTGGGGAGGGGACCATGCCGAGGTCCAGGCAATAAAAGCAGCCGGCAGCAATGCTGGAAAAAGCACCCTTTATTTAACATTGGAACCCTGTTGCCATTTCGGTAAAACGCCGCCCTGTACCGATGCCGTTATAGGAGCCGGCATTGCAAAGGTCTATATAGGTATCCAGGATCCCAATCCGCTGGTTAATGGAAAGGGGATTAAAAAACTCCGGGGGGCAGAAATATCTGTTCGTACCGGGCTTTTAAAAGATGATGTCCGGAAACACCACGAAGCATATTGCTGGTGGATACAGAAAAAAACACCCTGGGTGGCTTTGAAAATGGCACTTACCCTCGACGGCAGAATAGCCGATAAGTTATCTAATTCTCAATGGATTACATCAAAGGAATCCCGTACCCGGGTTCATGACTTGCGAAGGCAGCACGCCGGAATTGCTGTAGGAGCAGGAACTTTTAAAGTCGACAACCCCCGACTCACAGTCCGTCACGGAAAAGGAAAAAATCCTGTTCGATTTATTTTCACGTCTTCCCAAAACCTGCCGATACATAAAGCTTTCCTGGATGATCTTGAGTCGGTGAGAAGCATCATGGTGATTTCGGGTGATAGGCCCCGTGAAAAAAAGAGATTGAAAAGCGGTGTGGAGGTCTGGCATACCGGCGCGGCCGACTATAAAAAAAGTATGCGTGCTTTTTTTTCCATGGCCTACGACGAGCATATCACCAGTATTCTTTTTGAGGGAGGAGCGAAGATCGCTTCATTTTTAATGGAAAACCATCTGGTAAACCGGCTCTATCTATTTTATGGGAACAAAATAGTGGGAGGCGGCCCCTGCGCTATGCAGTTCGAAAAAGGCTTGAATATCAACACATGTTATTGTCTTGCCGATTTGGAAATCAGACAACTCAAGGATAATATTTTTGTAACCGGGATACCCAACTGGAAATAATGAGATGTTTACAGGATTAATTGAAACAACCGGCCTGATAAAACGAATTAATAAAAATGACAGGTCAGTTTCGCTGGAGGTCGAGCCTCTCCGGGACGATTTCGATGTACAGTTAGGGCAGAGTGTTGCAATAGACGGCGTCTGTCTTACCGTTGAATCAATTCGTGGTAAACGCTTTCGATTAACCGCGGTAGCAGAAACGCTCTCTCGCACAACACTTTCGAGGGCACGAGAAGGGATATGCGTTAATCTCGAGCGTTCACTTCGTGTTTCCGACCGTCTCGATGGGCATTTTGTTCTTGGCCATGTCGATTGTGTGGGTTCGGTTATTTCCGATCGCCATGTCGGTAACAGTATTGTGCGTACGATCCAGATTCCACCGGAATATCACCACATTCTGGCCGAAAAGGGCTCTGTCGCTGTCGACGGTATCAGTTTGACAATCGCCGAGAGTAAAAAGGATTCAATTTCAATATCTTTTATTCCCTATACCATGGGCGCCACAAATGCACAGAATAAGAAAAGCGGTGATCGCGTGAATATTGAATGTGATATTGTGGCTCGATATATTTTCCATCTGATAAAAAGCGGCATCGATATCGGTGCTGCAGGCAAAACGCCCCCGCCAAGCGGAACTACGTTACTCGATAAACTGGAGAGCTGGGAGCTGTGAAGTCCTTGAAATCTATTGAAAAAATTATTGCCGAGTTTAAAAAAGGCAAATTCGTTATAATCGTTGATGATGAAAATCGGGAAAATGAGGGAGACCTCGTTTGTGCATCGGAAAAATGCTCGGCCGAGAAAATCAATTTCATGGCACGATACGGAAGAGGACTTATCTGCATTGCCCTTGAAGGTAAGCGGCTCGATGATCTCCGTATACCAAATATGGTAAGCGATAATACTTCCCGGTTTGAGACGGCCTTCACCATCTCGGTAGAGGCGCGGGAAGGAACTACCACCGGTATTTCCGCGCACGATCGGGCAACCACGGTTAAAAAGCTGGTCGACCCTTCCGCAACACCCCAGGATTTTGTCCGTCCCGGCCATATGTTCCCTCTTCGAGCCCGTGAGGGCGGCGTTTTAGTACGAAGCGGCCAGACTGAAGCTGCTGTTGATATCGCCCGTCTTGCCGGTTTATACCCTAGTGGTGTCATTTGCGAGATAATGAAAGACGACGGCACCATGGCCCGTATGCCCGATCTGAAAAAATTCTCCGAAAAGCATTCAATTCCAATTGTTTCGGTCGCCGATCTGATTCGATACCGTACTGCCCGCGAAAATCTCGTTCGGTGTGAAGCATCGGCCATGCTTCCCACCCAATTCGGTAATTTTACTATTAAATATTTTGAAGACACCGTCTCTCATATCGCGCATATCGTGCTGCAGAATGGTGAAATCGATTCGAATACACCGGTGTTGGTCCGGGTTCATTCCGAATGCTTTACCGGCGATCTCCTCAACTCCATCCGGTGCGATTGCCGGGAACAGTTGCATCATGCCCTGGAGCGAATCGGAAAAGAGGGCGGGGTCCTTTTATACCTTCGTCAGGAGGGAAGGGGAATCGGTCTGCTCAATAAAATCAAAGCCTACGCACTTCAGGACCAGGGAATGGACACTGTCGAAGCAAACGAACATCTCGGCTTTCCTGCCGACCTGCGGGATTACGGCATCGGCGCACAGATATTAACCCAACTGGGAATAAAAAAGATCCGTCTTATGACCAATAATCCCCGCAAGATTATCGGCCTTGAAGGATATGGAATAGAGATAGTTGAACGAGTGTCGATACAAATACCCCCGCGAAAGGAAAATGCAAAATATCTCGGTACCAAAAAAGATAAGCTTGGTCACCTTCTCGAAAGGAATACTATATGTCAGCCATAGTTGAAGGAAAACTGGATGCCTCGGGAAAAAGGTTTGCCATTGTCATCAGCCGGTTTAACGAGTTGATTTCCAAAAAGCTGCTCGAGGGCGCCATTGATTGTCTGGTTCGCCACAATGCCGATGATAAGGACCTGAGCTTTGTCTGGGTACCTGGAGCATTTGAAATTCCCCTGGCGGCAAAACGGTTGGTCCAGGCAAAAAAACATGAGGCCGTCATTTGCCTGGGTGCAGTTATCCGGGGAAGTACTCCTCACTTTGATTATGTTGCCGCGGAAGCATCAAAGGGAATCGCCGCTGTCGGGCTCGAATCAAACGTACCGGTTATCTACGGGGTTTTGACCACCGATACTGTCGAACAGGCTATCGAACGAGCCGGCACCAAAGCAGGTAATAAAGGATGGCATGCAGCTTTGTCGGCAATCGAAATGGCCGATCTCTTTACGAAAATATAGGAAACAGTGAATCACACATCATTTGCCAAACAACTGAAGAGACTATGACTAACCGAAGAAAATCAAGAGAACTGGCCCTTCAAACCCTCTATGCGGCTGAAGCAAGGCGTGACTCATCTTATGCTCACATCATGAAGAATATTGCAGATTCGGGAGATTACAGCCCTGAGGCACGGGAGTATTGCCTCAAATTGCTCGAAAAGGTATTTATCCATAAAGAGCAACTCGATTCCCTTATTCAATCTCATGCCGCTAACTGGGATTTAGTACGCATGGCCGCAATCGATCGTAATGTTATGCGGACTGCGGTTGCGGAATTGCTTTTTTTTACTAAGATACCATACAAAGTCGTAATAGATGAAGCCGTCGAAATCGCCAAAGAATATGGAACCGACGACTCTGGACGATTTGTGAACGGAATCCTCGATTCGATCTACAAAACATTATCTGAGAAAGGAAAGGAAGTTCTTTCACATGGAACAGATAGCCCTTCTTCATAGGAAAAACAACAGAATGTTCGCATTGCTGGTTTTTTTCCTAGCCT
>WJLZ01000140.1 GCA_014728215.1 Chitinivibrionales bacterium | reverse complement strand
TCTCCGGATGAAGAGGTTTTAAACAATTCGTCTCAGGATGACGTGATTGAGGAGAGTAGTAGTGAAGAAATCGAACCTGTTCCAATGGCGCAGTCGAATTCCACAATCCATCTTGCAATAGGCCGTCCTGCCTACTACGGCTACGATACCGACAAAAAAACACAATGGTTTGCGGCATTGCTTCATGAATATCTTCACTTTAAAATAAGCGCAGCTCCTTCACTGTGCCTTATAGATCCCGGGGATATAAGTGCCCAGATCCCCCGTTACTGGGATTATTCCCGTCGTGTTTCAAAGCGGGCACTCATCGAAGCCGCTCAGACGGTGAGTGGGACTCATCTTGTGTATATCGAATATGAGCCCACCGGAGAAACCATGGTCAAACTTGATATAAAGATGTTTCCTGTACAAAAAGGGCAATCTGAAGAAAACGCCATTCAAACAGTCGACCTGGACAACATTAATGCGGGCATGGATGCTTGTGTTGACAGCATTCTGGCCATACTCGAAATTCCATCCGCAGATCGTGAAAATCAGCTCCGCATATCCGGCATACTGGGATCAAAAGCAAAAAGCTCACGGGCCCTTGGCAAAAACCTTATTGCTGCAGGCGAAAGTGGAAAAAGCACGCTGAATGAAATTGCCGAGCAGTGCACAAAGATAGCGGCAGATGATCCCGATATGGCGCTTGCACTTTATTCGGCAAGCAATTTGTATGCACGGGCTGATAATTTCAAAGAAACGCTGGAGCCTCTCAACCGTCTTATCGGCAAATTTGATGATGCCCACCCGCGACTTCATATCAAAGCATCTGCTTATTACAGAAAAAGCAAGCGACCCGAAAAAGCATCTGCAATTATCAACACTGTTCCTTCCGAAGGGGCGATAAAGCAGGATGTCTTGTATGAAAAGGGAATGACACTCGAAGCAATGAAAAATATCGAATCGGCCCGGTCGTCATTTACCGACCTGCTGGCTCTAAACAATTCCCATGTCAAGGCATATATCGCTCTGGCACGGTTGAGTGTACGGGAAGGTACGATAAAACAGGCTGATGAATTTGTTAAATACGTATCCGGGCTTTCGGGAAAATCTGAATGCGAAATATATCTTCGAATCGGAAAGGATCTCGAAGCTGAAAAGTCCCACCAGTCTGCAATTCTCGCGTATTCCAGTTGCGTGGCATTATGGGCCGATTATGTTGACGGGTGGCTGGCACTGAGTGAAATTCAGGAAAAGACCGGAAAAATGAATGAGGCTGCGGCAAGTTATCTGAAACTTTTTGAGCTTGACCGGGCCGCCTATCGTGACAAAGCATTGCAGGCAGCCCGTCTCTTTGAAAAGAGCGGCAACAGAGATATGGCGATTGAGGTCTATCAGGATATTCGTACGTGGCGATCCGGCGATCCTGAGGCCAGCATAGCGCTTGCCGGGTATGCATTCGAAAGCGATGATTGCGAAAGAACACTCGAACTGCTGAGTGTTCTGAATCAGCCCTGGAGCACCTCCGAGAATGTGCAATCCATGACGGATCATTGCATGGCCATAAAGCAGGCTGAGCAGGAAAAAGCCTATGCACAAAGGGATATTTCTCTCGGGCTCAACGAAACAAATACCGAAAAACGATCGGGTTTCAGCAATTTTGTCAATATCACGACGGGAATCCTTGCTGTCGGAGCATTTGCCGGCGGGCTGGCGACAAATATGCTGATTGATGAACCCTACGATGAATATCAAAAAGCCGGTGAGGGTGACATAGATCGCCTTCACGAGGAGCTTGAACAATTGACAATGGTACGGAACGTTTTGTATGCGGTTGCCGGTGTGTCGGCAACCGGCCTTGCGTTTAATGTCACCATTCCGATTATGCGCAGGTAAACTTTTTGTGGTGGAGAATACATGACAAAGGACAAATTGATACGAATTATGGCAGTCTTTACGGTAGCCCTGCTGGTCGGCGGCTGCACGAAAGTAGAATTTGACAACCCGCTCGACAGTCGCGGTACCAATTATCAAAACGGCGATCAGAATGTTACCAGTCAGGATGAAACCGCGCCCGAACTGACACTGAGCAGCAAAGATACCATTGAAGTCCCCATCGGAGCATCATTTACCGACCCTGGTGCAACCGCGACCGATGAGACTGACGGTGATCTTACTCATGAAGTCATCCGGAATGGTGCGGTGGATACGCAGACCGAAGGCGTTTATACTCTCACCTATACGGTTTTCGACAAAGCAGGCAACCAGGCAACCCGTTCCCGGACGGTCATTGTTGCCGATTTTCCCGATACCCAGGCGCCGACCCTGACGCTCAACGGCTCGAATACGATTACCGTTTATAAAGGCGGCGTTTACTATGAATTCGGTGCACGGGCTGTTGATGACGTCGATGGTGACATTTCGGATTCAATCGATATTGCCGGATCGGTCAATACCGACATTTTAGGCGCCTACGAAATCACTTACTCGGTGCAGGATGCTGCCGGAAACAAGACGAGTAAATCAAGAACCGTCTCAGTTGTTGATGCACCCCTGACCGATACCATCGCACCGGTCATTACGCTGACCGGCGATAATCCATACACGATCGCACTCAATTCATCCTTTGATGATCCCGGCGCTACGGCTCTCGATGATATTGACGGCGAACTCACCTCCGAAATTATCACAACCGATTCGGTCGTTACTTCTCGGGTCGGCACCTATGTGGTGACCTATTCGGTCAGTGATGCCGCGGGAAACAAAACAGTGAAAAACCGGACGGTCATTGTTGAAGACAAACCGGTGGGTCTGGATACGGTCCCGCCCACTATCACCTTAAAGGGCGACAATCCGCTGGAGATCTATACGGGCGATTCCTATAATGATCCCGGTGCAACAGCCGGTGACAATATCGACGGCGCCATTACTTCACGGATAGTAATCACCGGCTCGGTGGATACTTCAACCGCAGGCGCCTATACGATAACCTACAGTGTCAGCGATAATGCGGGTAATTCGATTTCGATTGAACGGATGGTTGAAGTCAAAGCAAGGCCTTCGAACACCGACACGGTCGCCCCGGTCATTACCCTGAATGGCGATAATCCGGCAACAATACTCAAAGACGATTCCTGGTCCGACCCCGGTGCTACGGCAGTAGACAATGTCGATGGCGATATTTCATCGGGCATAGAAATCACCGGCTCGGTGGATACCTCAGTGATCGGCACCTATCTCCTCTCCTATTCGGCAACAGATGCCGCAGGGAATACGTCATCGGCAACACGAACGGTGGAAGTGACAAAGGATACCAGCGGAAGCGGTACCAGCGACAATCTTCTGGAGAAATACGGGGTGCCGTCCCAATCGCCTCTGCCCAGTATTGAAGCCACACTCCCTTCAATTACTGTCGAAGGCAATGGTCCATCACTTGCAACAGTGGCGAATTTAAAGATTAACTGGCAATCCGGAGAATACGGCGGACTTTATGAGCTTGCAGTCAATACCACCAACGGCAATCCGAGCTGGTATGTGCCACTCCATGGAAGGGTAACTCAGACGTTCAATTCACCCGGTGCGCATTTTTCTCTTGTCGGGTCGGGAGTCGATGGTCTTGATGGTGAATACTATGTTACCATGGACGGCGAAAGCCTGGTCTGGGTGGCTACCGACGGCAGTTTTGCATTTGTTTTCGCACCGTAGGAGAAACAAGAGCCCAAAAATAAAAGCGGGCTCAGGCAAGCGCTCAGGAGTTATAAACACGCGTAACCCCGCCCGGCAGTGCTCCGGCGGGGCCACTGTACCGGATCGGTGTATCGCTCTGGCGAATCCCGCCGGTTTTGTATTGCAGCACAGGCTAAACGCTTAAATAGCTTTGCTCTTTAAGCAAAAGCATCACCTTGTTCGTTAATAGAAAGAATACGAAAATGATACCCTTCATCAGCACCTGTATTTTTTTGTTTTCTCTTTTTGCCTTTGCTGCAGAGCCGGTCGATGTTCAATTCGATATAGCCGCAAAGAAACCTGTTCTTAATCCCTCCCGTCTTACCGGCACCTGCCTTCCCATATGGAATTCCAACCATTTGTACGAAGAAATCAAACACGGTATGGAAACAGCCCGGTTCTCTTTGTTTCGTTTTCCCAACGGCTCCATGTCCAATGATTATCACTGGAACGGAAGCGGTGAATACGACAGCATCGGCGTCTGGATCTCCGATACCGGCGAATACACCCCCGGATTCGTGGTCCACACAAAGCACCGGGGAACCTCGAAATACCATTATGGTTTTGAAGGGTCATCACATATCACCGACGGTGACACTGCTACAATGTGGTGGAGCGATCCTTATGTCACCCAAACCAGTCCATGGTTCTACCTTCAACTGGACAAATCATATGAGATCGATTCGATTGTTGTTGTCTGGGGAGAGCGCCATGGAGTCGATTTTGCGATCGACGTCTGGTCCGGCACCGGGACCTTCTATCCGGGACCGCATCAGACCAACGGCAACATGTGGAAAACGGTAAAGGAAGTGACCGGCAATACCGATACGGTGTTCGCCTGCTCTCTCGATACCGGACGGCGCACGAGCTATCTCCGGATACAATCATCCTTGAGTGCCTCGGGTGCAAAGGATATTCAGGTCAGGGAAGTCTATCTTTACAGCGGGGGCGAACAGATCTCGAATAATATCAAAAGCTACCGGAAGGAATCCGGCGATCAGACAAAAGTTATTGCCCTCTCGGCTCATCCTGCGAATATTATGCGCGAAGATTTTGCCGGTGGATGGGTTGACTGGGATTTTGAATCGTTCATGGACTATGTTGAAAGTTTCGAGTATGGCGCCATACCGGTCATTTGTGTCAATTACAGCACCGGCACCCCGCAGGAGGCTGCCCGATGGGTTCGGTATGCCAATAAAGTCAAGGACTATGATATTCGCTACTGGCAGGTGGGTAATGAGATGGATGGCGACTGGGAAGAAGGTGGTCCGGTAACCGCCGCGATGTATGCCGAAAAGTTTATCGCATTCAGCAAAGCCATGAAAGCGGTCGATCCGACCATAAAAGTTTTCGGCCCGGTTTTAGCCGGCGCGGATTTCAACCGACAGGCAAGCGGCGATTTCAATCTCAAGTCATGGATGCATACTTTTCTGGAATATGTGGGAGCAATCGAAAAAACCGATGGCGTTTCGTATTGCGATGGCGTCGATTTTCACTGTTACCCCTACTGGTTTTCATCACGGCCAAACGAGTCATCGATGCTCGAAAAATCCGATTATGTTTATGAAAAGAGCGACACGCTTTTAGACATGATCGATGCGTATCTTCTGCAGCCCGAAAGCACGCTGGTGTTCATGAGTGAATACAACATGTCGGTACAGATGGCAGGTATTCTCATGGAACCGGTCAATACGGTATGTCTGGCCAATATGTTCGGCGGGTTTGTCGAAAAATTCGGCTACCGGGGAATGACCGTGATCTGGGATTCCTACGAAGGCGGCGGCTCGGGGCCTGACGGCACCCATGGAAGTCTCAGCCTGTTCAATCCTGTCGGCGAGACAGTCTATTCATCATTTACTCACGCCCCCTCGGCTGCCTGGTGGTCGAGTTATATGAGCAACGCGCTCTGGATCGGCAGCGATTTCGGTCAGGCGCCGGTACTCGGAAATTACGAGCGCAACAGCGGTCTCCGGGCCTACGGAATACACACTGCAGACCAGTTCCGGACTCTTTTGTGCAACACCGGCAACGATACGCTTGCAGTAACTATATCGATTGAAGGAACCAACTATACCTCAGCAGACTGGTATCAATGGAATGAGGAGCTGTTTTCTTGGAACGGCATTGACAAAAGAGCCTATGCCGCACCCAATTGCGGACCGGTTTCCAGACGGATAAGCCTCGATTCGATTCAGGCGGTAATGCTTCCTCCGGTATCCGTTGCGGTTGTCGCATACCATAACGGTATTTCATCGGATACAAAGCCCGATATAGTGCATCTGGGTTCGGAGCCCGGACGTCTACGGAGTGGTGATTCATTGAAAGTATGGGGGACGGCAACCGGGAACAGTTCGGTTGTTACCCGAATCGGCTACAGTGTCGACTCGAAGGATTCCTTTTCTGCGCTGGTTTCGGTTGACGGCGGCTTTGACGGTCCCTCGGAAAGCTTTATGTTCGCATTGGCTCCGGATCTCTTTGCAAAGGGTGAGCATGTGCTCTATGTACAGGCGATGACGGAATCTGGAGAATCAACGATCGACAGTCTCCCCTTTTCCGTTTCCGGCCGCTTGCGTCCAGTCCTTCTTATTGACAATTTCCAGGACAGCAATCTGGTCAGCAGTCTTCCGGATGCAGCCAGATGGCGTTCCTATGCTCACGGCAAGAATGAATCATCAATAGCACTTTCCATCGACCGTCGATCCGGCGACAACCTGAGCCTCAGGGCAGATTTTACAGTTGTGCAGCCTGCGGATCTGGGATATTCCAACTTTGCGAAATTAAACCTCCCGCTCGACACACTTTTCATGGATACAATGCAACCGACAATCACCGGTATGCGGTTCGATTATGCATCGAGCCATTCGGGGGGCGCAGAATCATTTTTCCTTCATGTCAACAGCACGAAAGTAACCGACTACGATGAGTTCAATATGCCTCTCGACAACACGGGCGGTATGTGGAAAACCATGACTTTTGCCTGGCAGGATTTAAGTCAGTACGGATGGGGCGAGGCCGTGGCAAGCATTGGGCCGGGTGATATTTACGACCTCGAATTCAGGGCTGTGGGAGAAGGAGACGGGTTCCTTGCGATCGACAATGTCGTCTTTCTCAGCGATTCGGGCGACTCGATCATCATGCCCCTGAAAGCGAATGGTGTTTTGCATCGTCGTCAGGGGCTGTTCCACCGTCGTTTTCCCAACGGAGCGCTGGAATTCACCTGGATAAACACCGACAATGCCCGTCCACGGATAGAGATTTTCGATATGCTGGGCACATGCATTCACAACTCCGGAAAGCTCGAACCCGGTCAGGCACGGTATGTCTGGGATAAAAAAAACGGTCTGGCTTCCGGCATGTACGCGTGCAGAATTACTCTCGGAAACAAACACACCACACTCTTGCTGCTTCATGGCGGCGCACGATAAAAAAGAAAGGGATACCGATTTGAAATTTCGCAACATGGCAAACATTCTTTTCTGTGGAATTATGTCTCTCGCCCCTGTTCTGCAGGGAGCGGGGAAACTCTCGGTAGAAGAGTATCAGAAAGCACACTGGATGACCACCCGCATGTACGGCGGTCAGCGCTCGGGCGATGGCCCGAACTGGCTGATCATGGATCATGGTGCGGGGGTCGATTTCACCGAAGATGCCGACGGAAGCTACAGCCTTGCAGGCGGGTGGCATGACTGCGGCGATCATGTGAAGTTCGGTCAAACCGAGTTCTACAGCGCCTATGTACTGCTGAAAGCATATGCCGAGTTTCCGGAAGGATTCGGTGATTATTACTCGTTTGACTATCACGGCTATCAGTCATCGGGTGATTTCTCCTGGGAAGGCGGCAGGGGCAGTCCCAACGGTATTCCTGATATTCTCGATGAGGTCAAGTATGCCACCGATTATTTCATCAGGTGCGCACGTGACAATTCGACATTCTATTACCAGGTTGGTGAAGGCGCCAAGGATCATAAGAAATGGGTGACCTCTGTCAATATGGCAACACTCTCTTCCAGTGACGGCGGTCAGCCGCGGACTGTGTATAAAAATCCCGGTGGGGCATCCATGGCTTCCTTCTGCGGTGCAACCCTTGCCCTGATGGCCAGGGTGTATAAAAAATATAACTCCCCGTATGCGGATCAATGCCTCCGGCATGCGCTTCACGCTTACGAATATGCAAAAGCCCATCCGGGAACAGTGGGCGCCGGTGACGGCAGCTTTTATACCGCAAACGCGCGGTGGGAAGATGATTTCGTTATCATGACCACCGAGCTGTACTGGACTACCGGCGAGCAGCAGTACCTCGACGATGCCATCGGTAAATCGGGTTCGGTTAACGATCATAACTGGTCACTTTGCTACGCCAATAACGATGATCTCGCTGTTTACAACCTGGCAAAGATCGGCGTTGCCGGAAAGAAAAACCTTCTCAATCAGATAGTCAACCGGTATAAATCGAATGTCACCGCTGAGGGCGTCGGCGCAACCGGAGCATCATGGGGCATTCTCAGGTACAGCGCCGGCCAGGCATTCGCCTGCGCACTCAACGACAAACTGCAAGAGAACAGCGATATCGATAATTTCATCTATGCAACGATCGACTATATCCTCGGCGAAAACGCTGCCGGACAATCCTTTGTGGTCGGGTTCGGCAATAAATCTCCGCAGCATCCTCACCACCGGAATGTCTTTCTCAACGACAACAATGTTTCCGACGGAGCTAAAAATTCGCTCACGATCCCCGATCGTAACAAACAGTTCGGCTTGATGGTTGGCGGTACGCTGGATGCATCATCATTTGTCGATGATATCAATCAGTACAGCTACACCGAAGGCGGTATCGATTACAATTCCGGGCTGGTGGGCGCACTGGGATACATTATCTCGAAACTTGCGCCGGTTGACACCGGCGAAAGTGCGGTTGTGCTCGATGGTTCTTACCCCGAATCTCGGGAAAACGGATTATCTTTTCGTATCAGGAATAATCAGTGCTTGCGGGCGTTCTCGATCAACGGTAAAATGGTACCAGCCATATACAAAAACATTCACGGGCTCCCGTCAACCCCGATAATCCTTCTGCCTGATGGAATGAAAAAAGGGATCAGGAAAATGCACATCAGCAACCACTGATTATGCGAATTCATTTGCCATCAGCACAAAACACACCGGAAGCACATCTTCCGGGGTGAGCAGATTGCCTTGCAGCCGGTTGGAATAATAGCATTTAAATAGAAGCATATGGAAGGGCATTCCATGCCCTTAAACCCTGGTAGGAAAATGCTTGATTATATGCTATGCCGGCAGACCGGCATAGGAAGAAATTGTGCCCCATGTTTTTGCTTGTAAATAGCCTCTGCGACAGGACAGGGTTTTCTTTCTTCTAACTCGGAGAGGTTGCATTTTTGAGGTTTTTCGTTGTTATTTGTTTGCTTTCAGTGAGTTAAACGTGGTCCGAACCCGTTCGAACCGTTCGAAACCCCATCTAATGCGTTTGCAATTCTCACTTGAGCGTTAATATTTGATGCTGAGCGTACAAATTCGATGCTGAGCGTACATTATTCTTTTTGCATTTTGCTCGAAAAGATAATCCGGGTCGGGCCTACGCAACTCATTTTAATTCAACAGCTCGCAAGAAATCACGGAAATATTCACACTATGTTCCCATAAGAATATATCCGGCACTTTGAGGTTACTGTAAATGAAGGGTATGGGTTGCAGACTATGTGGAGTTATGCACAAGTTTTTTTATGCTGAATGGTAGAGAGAATATATTATAGCCGGCGGGAAAGCAAAAGAACATGAAAAAACATTTTATTTCATTTTTTATCATAAGCACCTCTATAATTTCTGCTAAATCTAAGTGCCCTCTTGATCTAAATATTAATGATTATGATAGTATTCCAATTTCATTCGAATATATTTATCATTCAAGGAGGGTTTTTCTCTTGTTTTTTCTACAGACATACCGGCTCTTGTATATTAATTCTTTTGTGATATATATAAATGGTATTGGTAATTTCTTCTTTCTTTTTGCTACTTTTTCTTTCTTCTTTGTGGATAAGTGTTGAAATGTTGATAACTCTGTATAAAATAATAGCATTCAAAAAACCCATGCATTCCTGGACAGTGATAAAGCATATTAAGCTTGGCGTGAAGAGGAGGCTCGGCTCTTGGGTCCTGAACCCGTCTCGTAGTTTCTCCCTTCCGGCCAGACTAAGATCGGTTAGAAACTTGGTCCGAGAGACCGCATTACACAAGGGTGATTTTGCCTGTCCATTTTTTTACGCCGTTGACTGGTACTGTTTTACTTCATTCAAGGAGTGCGCATGACAGATTATTTCATGGGGTGCGACGTCAGCAAAGGATATGCGGACTTTGTAATCCTGGACAAACAAAAACGAATCGTCGAGGCGCCGTTTCAACTCGACGATACATTTGAAGGGCATGGTGCTTTGTCCGAATTTCTGAGTAGTTTTTTCCGGCGCCATAAAGGTGCAACGATCAATTTTGGTGTAGAGAGTACCGGTGGATATGAAAACAACTGGTACAGTCTTTTGGTAAGACTTCATGAGGTATATCCTTTGAAGGTTGCCCGGCTTAATCCGTTGGGGGTCAAAAAACATCATGAGGCTACCATGAAAAGCAACATTACCGATCCGATTGCAGCTCACAACATCGCCTCGTATATGATCTCTTATCCCGAAAAAGTGTGCTATAATGAGGATATGGCTTTTCAGAGCATGCGAAGACAATGGAATACAACACAGTTGCTCGTAAAACAGCGCTCTCAACTTCTGAACAATCTGGAATCTCTTATGTATTTGTCGCATCCAGAACTTATCCGTTACTGTAAGCATGGAGTTCCTCAATGGGTATTTGAGGTTCTGAGCGCTTATCCCACAGCCAGCAAGCTTGCTAATGCCCGGATAAAAAAACTGACGAGCATTCCATCGGTGACAATTGCCAAAGCCCAGACAATTATCGAAGAAACAAAAAAATCCGTTGCCTCGCATATCGATGAAACAAGTGAGTTTATGGTGCGAGAAACGGTGATTCAGATAAAGAATCTTACAGAATCGATAGAAAGACACAAACATCATTTGGAAAAAACTTGTAACTTGCCAGAGGTTGATTTGCTCAGCAGTTTTACGGGAATAGGTACTTATTCCGCATTGGGTTTGCTGATATATATAGTCTCGGTCGCACGCTTCCCAACCGTGAAGCATCTTGTTTCCTATTTTGGACTGAATCCGGCTTATAAACAAAGTGGCGATGGAAGCTGGGGCTATCACATCAGCAAGCAAGGTCATGCTCGGCCGCGGGCAGTTCTTTTCATGGTTTCATTTTCGGCAACTCAGTATAATCCTGTTATAAAAGAGCTGTATAATCGATGCATTGATAGCGGTATGCCTCGAATGGCAGCGCTTGGTGTCTGTATGCATAAAATCTTGCGAATTATCTATGGAATGCTTAAAACCAATAAGCCGTTTGATCCTGTGGTTGATGAAAAAAACAGAAAGATTAAGAGGATATCTACAAGCAAAAAGAAGGAGGACAAGCACCGGCGCTATCAGAGCAGGGACGAAAAAGCACCTATATCCAGGAGACAGACAAAAACAAGGAGAGAAAAGGAGAGAAAGGAGCCCCAAGTGAACGGTGTTCACAAGAGCGGGGTCATTCCTTCTCTCACGCATATTAAAAGTAATATTTGTACAGATCATGCGCAAATCAATGCCATGCCGCAGAGTGTCGGGGAGATACTCGCACAGGCAATGGCGGCGGTTGTTGAAAAAAAATGAAAAAACATTTGATTTTTACCTTAGAAACTACGAGCCTGAAAACCCCAAGGAAAACACCGTTTTTTGCACATAATGGTTTTTAAACTATAACCTTCATCTCAACTGCAATAAAAAATCGCTCAATGCTTTCCACTCAGCCCACGCATGCCGGCATTACCGGCATGTTCCTGCGCTCGTAATCTCGTGCGTTCATTCTTCTCCTGAACCCCTTCCGCTCCCCTTTCCACTAACCATATATGACAGCCCTTTGCGTAAAAGAGATCCGGCGGGATTTTATACATCTTTCGCCTTTTGGGTGTTATTCCCCTATTCCTCGTATCGGCAAATATGCAGCTATCGTGGCACTGATTGCATCGTTTATCGCTGCATTTCCCTGCACAGCCGACCCGTTTCCCTACGCACCGATCGCCAATCCGCTTCCGGACACAACGCCGCAGCTCAGCCGTGATTCAATCACCTTACAAATCGGCCGGGTATTGGTCAATCAGGCGGGGTACCGTCCCGATGATGAAAAACTGTTCTATTATGTCGGCGGCAGCGGGGCTTCTTTTGATGTGCTCGATGCTGCTACCGATGAAAAAGTTGCTTCAGGAACACTCACCACTACCGGTCAAAGCTCTTCGGGCTCCCTTGAAATACAGTGTTACCATAAGGCGCAACTGATATCGGGCGGTGCGGTGAAATACAGCATTCAAAGCGATGAAATCTCCGGGACTGTGTACGAAGGCCATATCCCCGATCTTCCTGAAGGTTCCTATAAAATCAAGGTGGGCGATGATATCTCCGTACCTTTTATAATCCATCGATCGGTGTACGGCATGGTAAAAGATGCTCTGCTCAAATTTTACGGAGTAGCCCGGTGCGGTCCTACCGGCTCGTGGTTTCATCCGGGGTGTCATCTCAAGGATGCGGTGACCGGTGGCTGGCATGATGCCGGCGATCATATCAAGGTTCCCCAGTCGATGGGCTACACTATGGCGGTGCTGGGTCTCTGTGCAGCCGCGTTGCCCGACCGGGACACCGACCGGTATGGAAAAAATCATGCGCACACGGTGAATACCGATGGCATCCCCGATGTTCTATATGAAGCAAAAATCGGGACCGATTTTGTGCTGAACTCCTATGATGCCGCGGGTGGAAGCGTGGCCTCCATGCAGACCGAAATCGGTGGTTACGGCCCGGACCATCAATGGTGGGGCCGTCCCGAGTATCAGGACGGCGTCCCTCCCGGCCGCGGCGGCCCGCCCCGTCCGACTGCTCACGGCCTTGGCGGCAATACCGCCGGCTCGATGGCTGCCGGATGTGCATTTGTGGGCAAGCTTTATGAACCCTACGATGCAATCTATGCTGCACAATGTATCGAGGTCGCCAAAAAGCTCTACGATTACGGCAAAGCAAACCCCGCTGCGTCATACAGCGCGGCCATGCACGGGGGAGGAATGACCTATGATGAACTCGCGCTGGCGGCTCTCGGGCTCTGGTGGGCTACCGGTGAAACCACCTATAAAAACGATCTCCTCTACGATCGTTCGGTGGGCAGCAAAGGAGATTCCGCATACTATAAAAAAGGCGGTTTTGACGGCGGATGGTTTGTTAAAGAAAATCCAGGCCCGCAGAAAACGTTCGCCAATACCTGCTGGGACAACCTCGAAGTCTATGCGCTCTGGGGACTCTACCGGCTTATCCTCAAAGATGCGTCCACAGCTCAATCATACGGCCTTACCGAGAAGGATCGACTCGGTCTTATCGAAGATATCCTCTACTGCCTCATTGTCGACATTGCCGATGTCGGTGCCGGCAGCTATACAATCGAGCTTCCCCGTTCCGATTTCAACTGGAAAGGCTCAACTGTCAAGAGCGATCCACTCTGGGGATGGATGCACATTCAGGATAATAACTGGATGCCGAATCGCTACCAGTCGGGGAATATCACCGAGTTATTCTGTTACGTGGATATCGCAAGCGAAATTGAAGGTAAGGATCTCCCCAACTCACCGGCCTCGACCGACTGGAAAACCGATGAAGTCAAAAACCTGCTGCTCAAGCAGGTGCATTTCATGCTGGGCATGAATCCCTGGGATATAAGCATGGTTGTGGGGACAGGCCATAAAAATCTGAACCATCCGCACCATCGGGCAGCCAACCCCGAACTCCAGAACACCCCCGGCGCGTTTTACGAGTATCGCCCCCCTGTGGGGGCACTCTCGGCCGGATACAATCCAACCATGACCTCGGTGTATGATGAGTTCATGGGAGGTATGGACGGCTATTATCATACCGAAGTCTCTATCGATGCCGTTACTGCGATTTTTCTTCCCATGATGGGCCTTGCGCTCGATGACCCCGCCGGGCCGCCGTCGGCAACAGTGCGAATTGTCTATGTGGGATGCGACACGGCTATTATCGAGGTCCGTCAGTCGCGCTACGGCACCGCAACGGTACGCTATAAAGAAGAATCATCATTGTCAACAACCCGGATAACTTCCGATTCTTCGGGGATGATGCATACCATTACGCTTTCGGGCCTCTTAAAAGGAACAGTCTATGCATTCGATGTACTTGTCAATGATGTTCTCGGCAATGAATCGGTGATCAGGCAGACCGATACCGACGGCAATGAATCGTATTTCACTTTCACAACGCCGCAGAATTGCACGAATGTTGAATCGATCCATACGGTAAAGGTATGCCGGGTAACTGCCGACTCGGCAGAAATATTCTGGTACACACCGGGCGCAGCCTCAGGGAGCAACGTCGTGTACGGGTCCTCCAAGCCGCCGTCGACGGTACATGAAGGCGATGTGGCCGGGCATCCGACCGAATTTCATTATGTAAAAATCGGCGGACTGCAGGAGCAGACCGACTACTGGTTTTATGTGGAATCGGGCGGCCATACCGATGATAACAACGGCAATTATTATCATTTCCGCACACCGGTGGAACATGTGGAATTCGATATCCGGGCCATACGCTACGAATGGAGTGACATGCCCGCGCTGGGAATGAACATTGTCAACCAGGATGTCAAAGCGTACGATTCACTGGATATCAGGCTCTATTTCCGGGCAAAGGACGGTTTTGAGAACGATCTTGCGGCCCGGCTCGATATCGGGATTATGTACGATGAAGCCGGGTTTCAGCAGGAATTTTCCGAAAACACCACGATTCGCACGGCTATATCGAGCCGGAAACCGGTAAAACTCGATGATACGTATGATCCGTCAACCGAAGCCTATGCCTGGTATCTGTCTATTCCCCTGACCGGCGTGGAGATGAAATCGGGTTCCCGGATTCGGCTTGATGTTATCTTTGACCGTCGAAGTCCCTGGCCTCCCCATGAAGATCTCATGAATCAGCCGCCAGAACATCAGATCACCGATAACGACTGGAGTTTCGGCCCCCACAGCCGCGCCGATGGCGATCCCGTGGATTATGGCGGTGTGCCGGAGCGGAGCAAGCAGGATGTCGACAGCGATTACTGGGCGCAGGAAGTCAATCAGTATATTTGTGTCTACCGCAAAGGTGAGTATGTCTGGGGATATTCGCCATCGGAACAGGAACGGAAAACCAAAAAGACCCACTACGAACTGACCGCACAAATCACCTCACCGCTCAATAACCCTTCAGAGGAGTATGTTGCTGTTGAACGGACGGTCCCGGTTGTGGATGTTAAAGGATGGGCCACGATTACCGGTGACGGCGTTATCAATGATATCTGGGTAAACGGCGGACGGGTCGACAATATCAGCGACATTGCCACCTATAATGCCGGAAATGACCGATGGGACCTTTCGATCCCGGTGCCGGTGGAAAACGGACCCAATGTGGTCGATATCACCATATTCGGAGGCCCCGATTCGCTCTGTACCGGGTGCTACGGCTGTGACTTTTCGAATCATCACTTTTTCGTAGAATTTTCGGGCGCAGAACAGCATCCCTCGACCATGATCCTCCGCGACACTGCGGATTCTCCCCTCGCCGATACGGTTGCAATCGATACGACCGATTTTTATATCATTGTCACCGATAAGAACGGCGATGCGGATAAGGATGCAATCGATACGCTCGAGGTACTGGTTCGTAATCCCGGCAGCGGCGATACACTCATGGTTAAGCTTGTAGAGACCGGGCCGACAAGCGGCACATTCCGTAATCAATCCGCGGTCGATATTGTGAATTCATCGCATACAACAGGCGAGGTGCGCATGACTATGAATGAAGGCGACTGGCTGACTGTTTTTTATCAGGATCCCACCGATCCATCAGATACCGCCCGGGTGTTTCTCTATACCAGGGCATCCTTTCCCATACCACAGGCAGGCGCCTATTTCGACAGCGATGGCGATGGTGCGGTCGACAGTGCATCCGTCTCATGGTCCATGACCCTGGATGAGCTTCCCGACTCCCTGCTCCTCTGGTTTCCCTCACCGGGCGAACAGAGAGTTATTGACGGTAATGCTCTCACTACTGATGATAAAAATACGCACATAGCGATTGATCCTCCCTTCGCAGCATCCCGCACAGGATTTTCTTCGGTGAGTGCCGGTGAAGGCCGCTCCTGGTCTTCTTATCATGGAACAGCTCGGGAGCATGCTTTTCCCATGGCCGATCGTGCCGGACCGGTGCTGACCGATAAGGCGCTGGTGCAAAAAGCCGAGAGCGGTTCTTTTGTTTTCACGCTCACTTTTTCCGAACCCCTTACCGAGTATTCAGTCAAGGATACGGCGTTGCTGCTCAAGCGAAACGGCTCACTCTATCCTGTTTCTGTTGAAAAAGCTGAAGCCACTGATACAAAGGGTCAAAACTTTACTGTTACAGCGATGACTGTCTCGGGGATCGCCCCGCGTAACGGCGACTCACTGCTTATCAATTTTTCAGGATTCATCACCGATCTTCCCGGCAACAAGGCGCATCGTGACAACCGCGCGGTTCCGGTGGAGGAAAAGCTCCTGGCGCCGTCAATTATATCGGCCTGGTATCAGGATAACAATGGTGACGGTATTATCGATCGGGCGATACTTTCCTTTGAGAAAGCGGTTAATCCCGGAAAAATCTCCTTGAAATTTGAATGGGAAGGCTCTTCGGGCCCATGGATCGGCGGTTCAAGGATAATCGATCTCTCTGATGACAGTACGATCCTTGTGGTCGATATTAGGGGAGCAGCAGCGGATTCTTCCGGGATCGCAACTGCAGGGACAATGAATGTAGCAGCGCTGTTTGAGCAGTTTCCCGGCGATACGATTCTCTCGGCGGTAAACGACAGTGCAGCGCCGGTCATTATCGCCGCAATCTATGCCCCGGGAACCATTACCCAGGATAGTGAAGAAAATCCTGATACCTTAACGGTTATGTTCTCGGAGCCGGTGCGTCCCGGTAATTATGGTTCACCTTTCTCTCTCACCGATAAAAACGGCGATTCCTACAGTTTTTCCCTGGATCCGCCATCAAATACCTTATCGGAGAAGCAGATATACCTTGTAAAAGAAATAATCGATACCGAATACCCATCGGATAATGATTCGATTCAAATCAATCCACTCGCCGGAATTACCGACAGTAGCAATGCCGGCCAGAGTCATGCCGAAAACCGGCAGGCTCTGTTAACGGTACAATCGACCTATTCACTGGTGATCCAGATCACCCCGAATCCTTTTTCTCCCGGCAACAGTGAAGTTCCGGGACATATTCCTCAAAGCCTGACCTCCGAATACAGGTACGGCGTTGTTATTACCGTGACTCCCCGTGCAAAAACACAAAGCAGGGTAAGGCTCGATGGAAAAATTGTTATCTACGACTTGGTGGGAAACCGGGTGAATGAGGGCGACTTTTCCGCCGAATCGAACTCTCCAAACATCTATTATGTCTGGAACGGAAGGAACCTTATGAACCGCTCTGTTGGAAGCGGCACCTATCTTGCGATTATTACCGTTACCGATGATGAAGGTAAAGGGAAAAAGGAACGGGTGAAGATTGGGGTTATGCGATGAGATGAGGGGGATGGGGAAAGATTACGGGTAAGAAAGATGCGCCGCCCGGTGACACACTGAGCCTGCGTTGCACTGAGCGTGTCCAAGTGTCGAAATGAGCGTTACAAATGATGCTCCAGCTTTGCGTACTATTGAAATGGGCAAATGCCACCCCTCTCCGAGGGTTGAAGAGCGTGAATTTCTCGAATCCGGCCGGCAGTTGTGCGGGATACGGAACCGCTGCTGCTTTGCAGGTAGTAAACTTCGTGTCGGGCCTCTTCCTATGCCGATTTTAATCGGCATAACCTATCAAAAAGCATTTTCCTAATGGGGTTTAAGGGGTGGAAACCCCTTCCACATATTGATATTTCAGTCCTTTTATCAAATATCCCCTTCCCTACTGAACACAAATCATGGCATCACCTGAAAAATCGCTGTTTTCAAAAGCGTATCGCAGGAAATAGATCCCTTTGGGGAGGGTGATATCACCGATTTGAACGATCCCTGAAACGCCGGGCGATTCCATGTTCCGGTTTAAATAAATTCTTCCGTTCAAACCGAAAAGTTGAATACGGTGATTACCGCTCTTCACTGGTGAGCTTATCCGGTATGAGAGTGTTGACGTGTTTATTTCGACATCGGAAATACCGAGAGTGCCAAAAGCCACCTGCTTGACCCGTACCGGTGCGCCGCCGATATCAAGATCTTCGATTCGAATGTTATCGAGCAGGATTTGAAGGTTACTGGTACCATAGTAAGTGAATCGAATTGCGCTGACCGATGAAATATCGAGCGGAATCGATGAGCTTTTCCAGGGGTGCTGCTCGAATGCGACCAGAGGGAGGCGGATACGGGTCCAGTTGCTCGATGCGAGCTTTAATTTATGCGCATACCAGGCCTGATCGGTGACCGTGGGCTGTTCAAGCTCTACCCAGATCGTACCGCTGTCTGAGGATAAGCGGACATCAAATACGATACTCTTTGCCGAGCCGAGGCTGATTGCCGTACCGGCCGGGTTGAATGTTGATTTTATTCCTGCGTGTGGATGATCAGCGCCGTCTTTACCAATAAGGCGTACTACGATGGCTTTGGTACCGCTTTCTCCATTGTCGGTAAAGGATGTCGCTCCCAATGTTGCGGGATAGGTGTATGAAGAACCGCCGTCGCTTTTGTCGGAGAATGCAGACCAGGTCCCTTCGAATTTATTGGTAATATCGCCGTCATTGAAATCATCGACAAGGATATCGGTCGCCTTGAATGGCTCTTTTTTTGTTGCGGAAAGAAAGAATGATCCCCGGGCAAGGCTGAGATGGTACGGTGCAATCCCGGAAATATCGAGAATAATATCGACATACTCTCCTGCAGCAAAGGTACCGTTGTCGCTCTCCCCCGCCCAGGTAAGTGATATCGATGATCCTGTGCCGGTATAGGATTTTTTCGCACCGCTGTTGCGGCCGGTCAGGACGACTTTCCAGGAAATGCTCTTTTCGAGTTTGCAGGTAATGCTCACACTTCCCGTATTGAGATCGGCCGGATCGGGTGTGCCACGAAGACCTTCTGCTATGCGGACCAGGTCTTCGGGAGGATTCAGATAATCCCGCATGAACGCAAGCGCACCAATCGCACCGGCATTATAGTCGATTGCCACTTCGGTGTTTTTATATATATCCCGGCTGTCGGTGAAAGACCAGCTCGAATTTTCCGGCTTATTCGGATCGAAACTGCCGTTTGGTGACGGGCCCGAAACAATACCGCCGTCAACCTGTATACCGAGTGTGCTCGCATTCCGATGATGCGGGTTAGTGGGACCGCCGTTAGAGCCCACAACATAGGATTTGTTAAAAGGCGACATGCCGGCCACCCAGTTGAGTTGCTGGAATGCGAAATCTTTGTACCGGCTGTCTCCCTTTACCATGTATGCCAGTGCGGCTGAAAATGCGGCATTGGCGGCATCACGGCAAACGCCCCAGTCGGAATTGATAAACGCACCTTTGATACAATCCGATGCATTGCTTTCGGTAACAACACGATTAAGTGCAAGATTGACATCGGTCATCCATGAGCTGGTAAATCCGGTCTCTCCCTGACGCCACAACTCGAATGCGGAGAGGTCGCCGGCATTCATGGTTCCCATGACATAATAATGCGAGGGCACCTCAGCCTGGAGCACTTTCGCCCAGTCGAGATAGAATTCATCCTGAGTGACCCGGTACAACTCTATCGCGCCGCACGCCATTTTGTCTTTCCAGGTGTTGTTCTCGTAAAACACCCCCAGTGTGGGATCTCTCTGCTGTTCGGACAGTTTATTATTCCTGAGGCCGAATGTAAAGGCGCTCTTTGCCTTGTCCAGGCATTGCTGCGCATAGGAAGCATCATGTTCTTTGTAAAGATTTGACATCAACGCAAGCGCAGCAGCATAGAGACCGGCTATGTCCGCTCCGGTATTGGTATAGACGGTGCGGGCAGCGGTACTCTGATAGCCACTCACCCACTGCTGATGGTCCTGAAAGGCATTGCCCACATCGGTGACAATGGTATTCTCCGAAATTACCGCCTTAATCAGATAATCAGTAGCAAATTTGACTTCACCCAGGATATCGGGAATGCCGTCAGGATTTCCCGAATAATCCCAAGAATCGTTGTCATCATAGCCCCGGGGGAAGACATCGTACCCTTTCAGAAGGCAATAGGCACTCCAGCCGGTAGTCAGCCCGAATTTTACATAATCGCCGGCATCATACCATCCACCGGAAAGATCTGTTCCATTGTAATTATCGCCACTATGCGGATAAGGGGACCGATCGTAAAAAGGATTGTGTGGATTTCCCTGGATGCCCGAACGCTGATACCCATAGAACTTGATCAGCAGGTTGTGAAGGTTTCCATAGTCGGCTGCACCAATTGTAACGACAAGAACAAGAATGAATACCTGCAGAAGAGAATGTTTTTTCATAATAATCCGGTGCTGGTTAAATAAGAGATTTAGATTGTGCCTTATAATTTTAGTGGCGGCCGGAAGCTCCCCGGTTCATCGGAAATAAAGAGTGGAGTGTTGGAGTATTGGAGTAGTGTAACCCCATCACTCCACTATTCCATCACTCCACCACTCCTTTTCTTCATAAAAAAAAAGCCTCTCCGCTCAAAGGGGTTTTGAGCGTAGAGGCTGGGGGGGGTAAAAGCAGTGAGTTTGCTTATTTAATAATTGACAGCGGAACTGTTTTCACGTTATTGTCCGATTGTACCCGAAGTACATACATACCGCTCGAGACCAGACCGAGAGGAATCGAGAAGCTGCCGTTTCCAGCCTGAGCAACCCGGCGGCCCTGTGCCGATATCAGTTCGACATGTGCCGCTTTGGCGCCTGCAGGCATTTCAAAGCGCAGTTCATTCCGCGTATGATCTATTGTCAATCCTTGTTTGTGGGTCGATTTTGCAAAGTTGACCACACCGACATCCGATGCACCGATAAATCCAACATTATCAACCGCTATGGATCCTGATGCATTGGGTGAACCCTGGAAAGCCCATTGTGCCTTTTCGAGTTCGGATATTTTCAGACTCTTATCAGGAAGAAGCGCTACATCATCCCAGGCGGGCAGGTAAAGGTCGTCCCACAGTACCCGTGCACCCTGCCAGGCGCCGTCGGTGCCGGGAAGCAGTGTCTGATGAACGATACCTTCATTACCGTAATCTTTATTTGCTTTGATTTCAAAGCGAATATTGTCGACATCGCCGGACGTTTTATAATCAAAGTAAATGCCATCGGCTCCTGCAGCCTCTGCATTATAAAATGAAGTCAGCAGGTTGTCGGCGAGCATGGTACCGATTCCAACAAAGGGTTTGATTGTCTGGCCGTTTTGATCGTATGATGGTCCAAGCTCGAATTCAACATATGCGCCATCACCTACCTGACCGTTCCCGTCAATAAGGATGATCGGCTTGGTCGGGTCGGTATCATTGGGAGTAACGCCACCAAAAATATTTGAATATTCAGTAGCATCGGAAACAGCCCGTCCTTCGGCGTCATTGTAACAATACCAGTAATATCCTACGCTGTTTTTATTGGGAGTTTTGCCGTCAAAATCCGAAAGCGTAAAGCCATCGACGGTAGCTCCCCAGGAACCGGCACTCTCAAGACAATCCCAGCATACAAGGGGGCTCTTGAACTCGTATCCATCAACGATGACATCATCAACAATAAGTGAGCCTGTTGTCGGGTTTGTCTGGTAGTCCATGGAAATTTTCCACTGGATCTTTTCGACTGTTGCCGGATCGAAATCAACGGGATCCTGGGTCCAGTCGTATTGACGGAAAGTAATGCCCTGGTCGGTAAGGTCGATTGTGTATTCTTCCCAAGTGGTACCGATATCGAATTCACTGTAATGATAAGCAAAATCGAGAACTGATGCGCTTGCGACTTCGACAATGACGGTCATGGGCGCTGATGCTTTTGCCATGAATGTAATGGTTTCTGCACCGGTAATATCAAGAACATCGCCTTCAGCGGCAAGCATGGTTCCCATACCCACCATATTACCATATGTACAGGCAGGTCCGCAGGTCGGCTCGGTAGTTCCCATTTCATATTCTATTTTAGCACCGTTGGTACCGTTATATCCTTCAGTTTCAGTTGGAGCAAACTCATATTTGCCCGCACCGCATATTGTGGGATCGAAATTTGCAGCATTGGTAATCTTTGAATCACCGCCGTCCTCACAATCATCATAATAGTACCAGTACTGGAGGAATTTGTTCTGATTGGTACCTCCCTCAAGGTCATCGATAACCGACTGCTGTCCAAATGCCACACCTGCGTAACACAGGACAACTCCGACAATAGAAAAACATTTGAGCCATTTCTGAATAGTAATCATACTTCGGCCGCTCCTTTCAATAAGTGAATATTTGATTATTCGAAAATTTTCGCCGCATGTTAAATTAGTGACAAGTTGTTCAGGGAGGGTTCACAAAAAGCCGATAAACAATCAATCCGAACCATGCGGGTAAATTTGACTACTAAAAATTCAAGGCAAAAAAAATCCACACTAAGGCACATTAAACCATGCAGGAGTACATATGAACCACCGCACCTATACAATTATTATACTGGTACTTGCTGGCGTTACGCTTTCACAGGCGAATTGGAACCTCCCCTATAGCCGTCCTGCAGCATATGATTATTCTCTATATTATTCGCCTGAGCTGAATGATCACCTGGACGGCAATCCTGATTTTTTTAAAAGTGAAATTGCAAAAGGGTGGACCTATTACAAATCGACATTTCTCATGAGTAATGGCCTGGTCAATCATCAGCGTCTGGAAAACAACTCACTCACCGGCCAAAACGAAGCCGTATCAGAGGGCCAGGGATACGGAATGATTCTGGCTTTGCTCAATAACGATCAGGAAACTTTCAATACAATATTTGAGGCGGCGAATACACACATGTGGAACGATAGCCGTCAATCTTATTTTATCTGGAACTATCCCGCCGGCGCCCAGGGTGCTGCAACCGATGCCGATCTCGATATCGGCATCGCGCTGGTTTTTGCCGATGAGCTTCAGAAAAAGGGATTGTGGGAATCATACAGCAAAAACAGCGTCACCTATGGCTCCCGTGCCCTCGAAATAATCAAATCGATCAAGGCAAACATGACCCAGGATGATTACCTTCTCCCGGGCGATAATTGGGGGGGAGATGGAACCAATAATCTCAATCCCAGTTATTTTGCTACTGCATGGCTCAAGGTTTTTAACGCCTATCAAAATGAAGTCGACTTTACGCCCGTTATCGACAAATGCTACCAGGTACTCAATAAAATGCCCCGTTATGATTATGGTCAGGCCGCCAACTGGATTACGCCATCGGGTGGAAATGCGAGTTTCGGCGATCGGAGTATGGGGCCCGATGCTATTCGTACGCCCTGGCGTATTGCTATGGATGCCTTGTGGTTCAACGATCCCCGGGCCATAGCATATTGTAAAAATTCCAAAGGCACGCTGACGGAATACAATAATACAACCAGTATCAATTACATGATCGCCCAGATGGCACTCTACACCGAAAGCGGACAGGCAGTTCTGGAAAGTAAAGGCTTGTGTGATAATGTTGCCATGTGGTCATGTGCCATTCTTGGCTCTAAAGATATCGGCTATTCATCAAAAGGACTTCACCCTAAAGTCATGGGAAAAATTGTCGGTACATCACGCGATTTTTTCGGATCGAGTTCATTGCAGGATGAAAAATACTATTACAAACAATCGCTTGCATTGCTGGGGTTTGCCGCAGTCGGAGGACAATTCCCCAATATCTATGCCGATATGCAGGGATCGATCGAACCGCCCGAGCCGGTAACGCTGGTTTCCGCACTGAGCGCAAATACAACTGAAGCGACCTTTCCCGGAACAGTTACCTTTTCTGCCGAACTCGACAAAGCAGCATCATGGAGTATCGAACTGACCAGCCAGACATCCGGAAAAACAGAAACCTTCAGCGGTAATGATATGACGATATCCGCGCAATGGGACGGTGCGGGATTTTATACCAAAGAATCGGTTGTGGCCGCCTTGAGTGTCGTTGGTCTCGATGAAACAACGCCTGCCGATAATCTGAACACTACGGTCACCATTGTAACGCCCCACGAAAAACCTTCGGTTGAGCCGGGTGCGACACTGATGGTCCATGATCTCGAAAACGGATCAACTGTCAGTGAATGGAACGGCGCATGGTACCTGTTCGATGACAAAAGCACCGACGGTACTTCCACAACCAATCCTGTCGACGCCATCGACCTGGTCCAGCCGAATGTCGGTAACCCGGGCTACGGTATTCAGATCCAGTTTACTGTCGACCAATACGCCGGTGTTGGCCTGAACGTTACCAAGGAAGGTGAAACTCTGGATTTCAGCAATGTTGAAAGCATAACATTCGATTATAAAACAGAGGGAATTAACAATGTGTTATTCATGCTCGCAACGTCAAATATAAGCAATTACGCCTATAATCTCACTTCTCTTTCGGGATCATCATCATGGAAAACGCAAGCCGTACTGCTTTCCGCTCTACAACCGCCACCCTGGTCGCCCTCGACAACCATGGATCCGCACGTTACAGAAAAATTCCAATGGCAGGTCGAAACCGGCAACAGTGGAACCTTGTGGCTCGATAATGTGGAGGTGAAATTCAAATCGGCTGAAGTTCCCGGCGACGATATCATGGCGCTCTATGGCCCTTCTCCAGTTAATCAGCCCCACCCGAAATCATCATATCATACAGACTTTGCCGTCAAAAATACCGGAAAACGCCTTCTTATTCACACGCCTCATTATACAAATGCAGCGATAATCGAAGCCGGTCTGTTTACCGTCCAGGGAAGACTACTGCAAAAGTACCGATTCCGCAGCCCAAAACCGGAATATTCGATTCCTTTGAATCGGTTCGCAGAGGGCCTTGATTTTGCGATTATTTCGGTCAAAGTATTCGATAATACCGGCAATTGCCTTGGATCGCATGCGGCAACGCAAATTGCCTGGTGAGGGGGATGAGGAAAAGAAGGATACTATACGAGGATAAAAGAATTTTTAAGCAGCGGTTTGGGGCGGCTTGTACTGAGCCTGCCCCGCGCTGCACCGTGCATCACTCCATCACACTCCAACACACTTCGATAAACTCAGTGCGTCGCTCCATCACTCCAAATCTCCCCATCTTTCCCAACTTTTGAACCTTTCGCAAACTTACTACCACAAAATAGAAAACACAAAATCCGCTTTTTTTTACGCCAGTACTTAGCAGAGGCTCATTTATGAAACGATACTCAAAACAATTATCAGCAGTTTTGCTGGTTTTCGCCCTCTCCACTACCCTCGTGGCGAAAACATTTACGGTTTCAAAAGACGGCCGCGGGGCATATACATCGATACAGGATGCCGTGGATGCTGCGGGTAAGAATGACATTGTCAAAATCCTCGACAATGCAGTCTACGAAGAGCAGGTAACGATCGACAGCTCCAAAGCCGGACTTCTGCTGACATCGGAAAACCCGGAATCGCAGAGTAAGCCGACCATTAAGTGGCAGGATACAGATCATGTCCATCCGACCACTTGCAATGAAGCGCATAACGAGGAAACAATCGATTTCGACCGGAACGGTGCGCTTCGCACGCTCAGGACGCGGAATATCACTATCGATGGTATCAAAATCGACGGTGGTGGTGTGTATCCCTTTGGAGCAAACGGGATCTGGGATGAAGGTAGTGTACAATGTAAATGGCCTCTTCAGCACGGAAATACAGCAGTTAATCTGTGGCTTTCGGGTGATATAATCATTCGCAATTGCGATATCAGCAATGCCTATATCGGTATCAACGTTAAAGACCGTAATGAAGGTGGTATTTTTGCCAATGCCAATCCTGCCGATATCGAGCCCTGGAATGTAGTGCCCCTTTCCGGCTTTGCAAAGAGCGGTAATCACCTGATCGAGCAGAACAGAATTCACGATAACTCATGGGGTATATTTTTCGAGTCAACCTGGGACCTGGGTTCGGTACTTCGCTACAACCTCATTTATGAAAACCATCATCCCGACAACGCGACTGCGAAAGAAGTCAAAGGTCTGACCTCGGACGGCAATAACCACCCCGGTGGTGCGCTCTGGTTCAAGGACCATGCATTGAGCCCGCTTGCGATTTACAATAATACATTCCGGCATAACTTTCTCGTTTTCAGCGGTCACTGGAGACCGGGATCACAGCACCTGATTTTCAACAATATATACGGAAAACCTCATACCTACTGGAGCGACGATCCCAACTTTCAGAATCCATTCCATAAACTGGATCATGCATTTATCAATCGAATGAAGCATTCTGTGTATGCGGCGCAGACCCGGAAACCCACCCCGCGTACTGTCGAAGTTCAGGAGTATGACCAGGGGATACAGGCGATGGTCAAGGAGACTCTCACTACCTACGAAGTACGTATCATGAACGATTTCGGTGAGGTTGAGCAGATTACTATCAGCCACGATCTTGACCTCAGCACCGGCACGGTAACGAAATCGGTTACGGGCATGAGGATTCCCGGCAATAAAATTATCGGCCAAAGCGGCAAGCCATTTCCAGCCGAAGCCAATATCCGCTGGTTTGAAACACCGTTCAAATCTACCGATCCTGCAAGCCCCGACTTTCTCGTTCCCGACTGGGATGATCCGCTGGTCAAGCAATTTATAATCGATCAGGGGTGGCCCGAAGCTGGTGTCCGGGATGCCGACGGCACCATTGCCGATCTGGGAGCGATCCCCTTTGGCGGCACGCCGACGACTGTTGCCACTATCAAACCACTTGCACCATTGATTATCAATGGAACGGATGCAACAATGCGTTTCGACCTAAAGGTCATGGAAGGCACATTCAATAACCCGAAAGTGAAATATTTCCGCTTTATCAAAAATGTCGGGTTTCAGGCTGATCCTTTCGGCGGCAATGTAAAACCCATCCCCGCATCGGATATTATCGAAACTTCAATCCCATCAAAAGCGGTAAAAATCGGACAAAACACTTTTACCGTTACCGTTCCCAGCCGTAGTGATGATGAATACTATGCCTTCTTTGAAATTATTATTGAAGGCACCGATGAAAACGGTAATCTGGTGACCTCGACGGTCGGCTTTATGCCTTACCGGAAAATGGATTATTCGCTCAAAGTGACCGTACTCGATATCGCCGGCACGACCCAGCTCAGTGAAGTACAAGCCGGGGACACGGTAAAACTTAAAATAGAAGCATTAAAAGCTGATGGGACCTCTTTCGCATCTAAAATCGATCCTGTCGAAGTAAGTCTCAATTCGGGCTTTGATTTACTGACCCATCAATTCGAAGTGTTTTCTCTTCCCGAGGGTATCGAAATAAGTGTTACCAAACCGGCTGTGTTTACCAAAGTACCCGACGGCGGCCTGGAGTATGTGATGGCATCAGGATTGTGGACTGATATCAGTGAAGGCAACAATCTGGCGTTTTTCGGTGCTTCCGATGCAATACGCATCCTTCCCGGCGACCCGGACAAGGTCATCTTCGAAGACCCGCCGTCAAAAACAGTTGCCGGCTCTCAACCGCCGGTAATCGATCCGGGACAGATTTACGATGTATCCCTTCAGGTATACGACCGGTTCGACAATAAAATCGATCAGAAAACCCAGGTTTCCATTACCAGTGAGCAGCCCTCAATCGGCGATATCGATGGGCCATCATCGGGGTTGACCGATACCACCGGCGCTATCATGTTTAACGCCAAGGTGACCAACGGCGGGCTCGATGAAGTCTTTACGCTCACCGCAACGCTTGCTGCAACCGGCCATACCGACCAGGCCGATCTCAAGGTAGGAAAAGCCCGTGATAAGTTCTGGGTATTCTACTCCGATACGGCATCGTACAATGCGTCAGTCGAGCTTCGTGGAGCCGCAGGCCCCGAACGGTATCCGGTTGTTGTTCGTGCCGGCACCGATGGAAGCGATATACTCACCGAACGAACTACAGAGTTTTCCGTGAACGTAAGCTCGGGAATTGCTGTCTATGGATCTTCCTCACCCGATGATACAATTCCCGATTACACCTTCTCACTCCTGAACGGCGAGACGACGATCTGGCTGCGGGGTACGGGAATTGTCAACAACGGAAATATTACGGTCGAACCCGTATCCGATAACACGATTTTAAGCGGCTACCGGGAAAATATCTATTTCAGCAAGCAATCGTCGGAAATAGAAAAAGCCACAGTTTATGCCAATAACGGCTATGGCAAGGTCGACAGTCTCGATATCTATTACCTTAAAGAACTACAGGCCAGACCCGACTCAATAGTCCTCTACTGGCCGTCGAAGGGCGATGACACAAAGAAAACGATTGTATACGGTATCACTCTCGACCCGTCAAACAAACGCCACATAACGGTCAAGCTCCCCGATCCGTTCCCGGCCGATCTTACCACCTTTACCGCTACCGATATTCTCGGCGTACACTACTGGTACGATCCATCAACACCCGAGATCAAAGCGGAACAGAGTCCCTTTGCCGTACGTGATGGTGTCGGACCGCTTTTAGCAAGCGCCCAACTGGTCGAACGCCTTGAACCCGGTTCGGATACGCTTTTTATCACGTTCACCGAAAGTATCAAACTCGAACTTCTGATGGGAGCATCGCTGACACTGGAAAAGGCCACCGATGGATCTGAAGTTGATCTGACGGTTTTCGACACCGAGATTATCGGTACGACGATCCGGGTTGTTGTCAAGGATGAAGGCGATAATGCTCCGGAGTCGGGTGACAAGCTTCGCATCAATTCCGACGGTCCGCTTACCGATGCCTACGGCAACAGCGCTCATCCGGAGAACCGTCCGGTGCAATTGTCACTGAAACCGATTCCGGCATCCATCAGCAAAGCCTGGTATCTCGACGAGAATGCCGATGGAATCGTTGATGCAGCCATGATTGCATTCAACAAAGCCGTAGACTGGTCAACCCTGTCGTGCTCTTTCACCTGGACCAATACCAATAATACATTAGATCTGAGAGGTGATAAAGTCATCTATTCCAAAAATGACAGCAGCCTGGTCCGTGTGGATCTCCGTGAAGCATTCACGAAATCGGTGGACGGCATTACCTCGGGTGAAATGAATGTAACGGTAACCGATTCGGGTTTTGACAACGCGACAATAAAGGGAACCGTAGAAGATTCGGCTGCCCCGGTTCTTGCCGAAGCAACGTTCCGTCCGGGAGCAATAGATGAGAATGATGGAACCATGCCCGACACCCTTGATGTGAAATTTTCCGAAACCGTTTCATCCTCCCACGGATCGAGTCCTTACCTGTTCCTCCAGACATCCTCCGGAACCGAATACACGATGGTCCTGGATTCGCTCTCATGGGGCGGCCGACAGTATCGGTACATTGTTTCATCAATCGAGGGTGCTCATTATCCGTCGAGTCAGGATTCGATGTGGATCAATCATAAAGACTTTGTGGAGGATATCTACGGCAACATACAGGATAACGAAAATAACCGCCGGATTCTGCTGCAGACAGGCAAGCGTCCTGTTAAGCTGGATGTTTCCGTGTCCGACAATCCATTCCAGCCCGGAAAAACAAACCTTCCATCATTCATACAGAATGCATCCAGATATGGTACCGCCATTATTGTCAAGCTATCCTCGAAGGACCCGAATGCGGAACTCGAGGGCACTGTAGCCGTATTCGATGCTGTCGGTAATGTGATTGTCCCCTCGACAAAGCTTGTCAAAGAAGATAATTCGGATAAGTCCTATTTCATCTGGGACGGCAGGAATATGAATGGACGGTATGTCGGCAGCGGAAGCTACCTGGCAATAGTGGAAACAATCAGCAATAATAATGATCGCAAACTGACAAAACTCAAAATTGGCGTGCTGCGATAAAAACAGAGGTGTTTATTATGACAAATAAGTTATACACAAGAAGGTATTTTATGAAGCAAACGGCACTGTTTATTGTTCTGGCGGTATCGCTCCTCGCGCATCCGATTCATGCAGCAGGTCTTCCGGGTGAATATCTCATTACGCAACGATGGAGGGATATGCTTTCCCCTCATTCACCGCTGACCAATCCGGCCTTGCTTACCGAAGAAGATTATTTCACGGTAAGGGCGGCGTTTGCACCCACCATGCAGGCAGCATTCAAACTGTGGGAAATGGGCGTAACCCTTCCGCTGGGGCTCTACCAGTCCGCCGGCGTGACCTGGGTTGGACAGAACTCGGGTTCTTATAAAGGAAGTTACTGGGACGACAACCAGCAGGTAAGCATTGACGGCGGGGAAATCAGCAGCCAGAGCCATTTTTTCATGCTCTCCTATGCGGTCAACCCCTGGCGCCGTCTCAGTCTGGGATTGAACCTTGCCATGGCATACGAAAAGCTGTTCAATGAAGAAACCCGCATGAGTATTCCTCCCGGTGTTGATATAGGGTTGTCATACCGCCTTGCAAGGCATCCGATATTTGGCAATCATGTCTTAGGTGTTTCGGTACAGAATCTTATGGCTCCGGAGCTGAAAAGTAACACCGACAAATACGACGGTGATGTGTATTCGAGAAATCTCAAGTTGACCTGGCTTTCCAAATATTTTGAAAACCGTATCGAACAGTCAATTGATGTTGATGTAAAGGACTTTCTTGCCAATAAGGAATCTTTTCTTGATGATGCCATGTCGCTTGAATATGATGTTTACTATCGAATTACCGGATGGATACTCAGAATATTCAAGATCTGCGGTCAGTTCGGTGTCGGGGACAATGGTTCCAAATATTTTGGCTTTGCCGGTGGCGCCAATATACCGATGGTTAATGCGGGAAAAGACCTCGAGATCTTGTATCAGTATAACAACATGCTCGAAAAAGAGAAAATACTCAGTCATACGATCTATGCCCGCGCCGATTTCGGCAAACACCGAGAAGAAATCTATGCCCGGAAACTGGCCCGCATGATCGATTCCTCCCCTAACGATCTGTATAACAAAGCCCTTTCACTCTATCATGCCGGAAAACACTGGGATGCGTTCTTTGTTTTCGGTCAAATACTTTCTCTCTATCCCGACTTTTTCAAAAATGACTGGGTCTCCTACTATCTTAACAGCTGTCAGGAAGAGCTCGATATGAGAGAAGCTGCTGAGGAGGGATACGATCAGATGATCCAGCGATATTCCGGAAGCGAGGTAGTGCCCTATGCCGATCTTGGCATGATGAGAATTGCCTATCGTAACAATGACAACACCAAAGTTGAACAGCAATTTTCTGCACTCCAGAAACCGGGTGTACCCGATTCACTTAAATATCATGCTGCATATTTAATGGCCGAAACTTTCATGCAACAGCAGGACTATGACGTTGCACTTCAGATATTCGAAGTAATTCCAATCGACCATCCCGATTACCCCTTTGCCCAGCACTCCGCGGCTATAGCGCATATAATGAATAATGATACGTTAAGTGCGGTTGCTTCTTTCGAAAATTCAATCATGAATGGACCGCAATCGAAAGCGGCGCAGGAAATAATCGATCGTTCCTATTTGATGGTAGGGTATCTCTTTTACGAAAAAGGACAATTGTCAAAAACCGTCTCGGCTCTCAGGCGGGTAAAACCTGGAAGTTTACACTATGAAGACGCCCTTCTGGGCCTCGGATGGTCGGCAATCAAATCCCGCCAGTGGACCGATTGCTTGAATGCCGCAAGGGAGCTTCAGAAAGCCTCCGATAAACCCGTAGTTCAAGCTGAAGGAGTTTTACTTGAAGCGTATGCCCTGATGATGCAAAAGCAGTATGGCAATGCGCAAACCATTTTGAGTTCGGCATCCGCTATGATCAGAAGCCTCGAAAAACCATCGGAAGGTTCACTGTCATCGATGCGCCGTCAATATCAAAATTCACGAGAATCCTATGAATCTGTTGCGCAAACAGCCAGAGAACTGACAACATCCCGTCAGAATGAAACTGTCATCGGTATGATTGACAGCCTGCATACGCAACAGAAGAGACTCAAAACCGAAATCGACCAGTTCCTCTCCTATTCGGATAATTTTACCCGCCAGAGTTTCTTCGCCCGCCATATCGACCAGGTACAGGATGATATCGAATACGCTCTGGCAACAGCGACTCATCTCAGCGGACAAAAAGGCGCCGAAGAATCGGTCAGGAAGCAGCTCAAGGAGCAGCAGAAACTCGATGAAGAGATCGAGCGGCTGAAGGAAGAGATGGAGAAGCTGGAAGAGTAAATACAAAAATATCGAAAACAACACACTTCACTACTATATGTGATTGCCTGAATTGACTCCTTTGCTTTCTTTGCCTTATGTAACGCGCATGCAGGCACTGAGAATATTTCATGGGTTGAACCGTTTTATGGAGCCGCTGTCCGGCTTTATTCATGAGAAACGAAATATTTTTAACATGGCCATCCTGGTTGCGGGCAATATGTTGAAAGCCATGCTTTATTCGTCATATTTAACGACTAAAAATATACAATGAAATTTACAGATCAGTCAAGAAAGGTAACGCTGATCTGCCCGGACTTTTTTATTGGTTTAACGATGCCCCCTCATTCATCACCATGCGCTTTTGTGCACTTCACCCAAGATTTATGCATAAATTATTGTAATCAACCTGTTTTTTTTCCCTTGAGCGGCTAACCGACTGTATTTTAAAGTAAGTAGTTACCCAGAAACAAATAAAATACCCGGGAGCCCTTCTATTAATGAACTCTGAAAAAGTAATCTATCGTCTCTTTTTCGTTACCTTCTTTGTTTCGGGCGCCTGTGCGCTAGCGTATGAAATCATCTGGGAACGGATGCTTCTTTTGATACTCGGCGGCAGTGTGAATTCAGTCGCTGCAGTGCTGGCATCGTTTATGGGGGGCCTTGCGCTGGGAAGTTTTCTGTTCGGCAAGCTTTCGGATCGATTGAACCGCCCATTACTTATCTATGCCGGTCTCGAAATCGGAATCGGGCTGTTTGCTTTTGTATTCCCCTCGCTGCTGTCGGGCCTCAATTCGGCTTATGTCATGCTCTCCCGTCAATTTTCAGGCGCTCCGTGGGCATTGAATGCAATCAAGCCGGTGTTCAGTTTTCTGATCCTGATGATCCCCACTGCATTCATGGGCAGTTGGAAATTGTTCTTATTGCCCAGTGTGATAATCGAGGAAAACTCCTGCTCTCTTCGGTAAACGAATCCTGGTTCAGAATTATCGAGGATGTCTGCGTGACGTCCCATGCAAAATTTAAGACGATCGGCTACCTCGGAGGCGAGGAGAATCCATTCAAACTTATAAGGGATGACGGCAAGGAATGCGAACTTCCGTCGGGCGATGACGTTCTGGGGTATCTTTTGATTGTCACCAACAACGACCGAACAAAGAGGAAATTATCCGCCGACTGTATCACATTAAGAAACCGCTCGCCCTTCTGGATCTCGCCGGAGGATGGAGTATTCCGCCGAAATACCACTGGCCGGATATCCGCATGTTTACCGCAGCCGTACTTCCCTCCGCAGCCCGGGATGTCGCACGGTTTCTTCTGGAGCTCGGTCATAAGCGTATCGCCTATATCTCCCCCTACCATAAAGCCCACTGGTCGCATGTCAGGTTGCAGGGAATTGTCGACATTTACAAGAGCGCAGGTCTGGCCGAAGGAGTCGTGCCGGTAACTTTTACCCAGCCACCGCGCTTTTTCCGCTCCAACGCCCGGATTAAAGCCAATCTCGACGCCCTGCTTTCATTTCATGAATCATGGAGCAAGGGAATGCCCAGAGAATACCGTCGGGTACTCGATCCGATAATCACCGATATGATACCCAATCGAAGCCTCTACCTGGCGGAACTCTACTATTTTTTGCGCACCCTATTCAAAAAAGCATTAACCGACACGGAAATCACCGCCTGGATCTGCGCAAATGATCAGGTGGCGGTTGCCGCCTATGATTATTGCCGTGAGAGAGGAATCGATATTCCCGGAAAACTTTCAATTGTCGGTTTTGACGACAGCTATGAAGCCCTCGAAAAGGGTATAACCAGCTACAATTTCAATATCCGCGGCATTATGAACGCCATGATCGGTTATATTCTCAACACCCGGAGTTATCCTGGCACGTATCAGCGGAGACCAATCGAAATTGAAGGGATGATCGTTCAGCGGCGAACGAGCGGACGAGCGGACAAAACTGCTTGAACAGCAACGTTATATCTCACAGCACGGCAGTGCCATAATCGGTTATTTCAAATAAGTCATCGGGGTTTTGAAATTTCCGATAATCTTTCCTCCGGGGCCGATTGCTTTGACGGTCAGGAAGTAAACTCCTCCGCCGATAGCGTTGGAACGCCCGGGGCGCCACACATGTGTATTGATACCGGGATTGAAACGGGTAAGATCATGTCCCCACACAAGCCGCCCCTGAGCATTGAACATCCTCAATTCAAGCTTACTCACCCCCTTATAGGGAACGGAGAACACGATTTTTACGGCGCGCTTGAAAGGATTGGGATAGGCGCCGATAAATCCCATCCTGAACACCGGGAAGTTCTTTTGAAATTTTTCCAGTGATTGTGCATTTCCCACTGCCAGTATTCGGTACTCATGTGCGTTTCCACCAATATCAACCGAAAATTCATTCTGCTCATTCTGTTCCCAAGTGCGGGATGCGGGGTTGAGTATTTTCATCTGATAACCATTTGGAATATCGCCCAGCGGGTGCAGAGAGCCGGTAATTTTATCTGTTGTCGCTGATTTATTTCTTACCACAAGCCGATAGGTGCAAACACCGTCCTTTTTGGTATGAACAACACAATGACCATAAACGCCCGTTCCTTTCGTATCCCCCACCCCGAGGCTTACATTTGAAAAGGACGGAGGCATAGAAAGATAGGTAACTTCCCCCTTTCCTTCACGGTACCCGCAATAAACCGAACTCAGACGAACCCCTTCCTTTGTCTGGGGTATAACCCTGATACTCCACCCTTTATCGGAATTCAATTTTTTTGTCGGATTTGCCCGGTAATTCGAGGCGGCTACAGGCAGAGGTGGTATTTTCAATATCACCTCCTGACCACTTCTGTTATAGACGGTATGACCGGTAAGATTCGGCTTTTCTATTCGCTCGGAAAGTTCATCAAGGCCCGGAATCCCTTTAATGTAAAGTGCTTCGGAGCGGTATATTTCCGCACGTGCGTTTCTCAGATCTTTAAGCTCGAATTTACTCCAAAAATAGAACTCAAGCGCTTCGTCATTATCCTTACCCGTTGTTTCCAGAATATCACCTACGGTAATATCGTATTTAAACGGGAGGGCAAAATCCGTCCATTCATTAGGGGGCAAAACGATCTCAAAAGGTTCTTTCTGACTCACCGTCACGCCCGACCCGAATCCGAGCGGTCGTGCCTCGCGGGTTTTCACCCAGATAAGCCGTCCGGGCTCAAACCGGAAAAAGGATGCATGTTCCGCCGAATATTCCACCCATTTCTTTTCACTTCCGGCGTTACCCTTGTAGGGGACCCAGCGAAATATCCTGAAATCAGACTTGTTGTATTTCCATTCATTCGCATCGCCTGTAAGATCGGTAAGCGCATCTCCGGCTTCGGGGTTTTCGAGATAGGCGGTAACCGACAGGGGCGACCATTGCATCGTTTCGGTGGTAACAAAATCGGAATTATCCCGCAACGCCCGCCGCGACACATTGAACGTATCGCTGTGGACGCCATCGGTAACAATAAACAGAGCGCGGACCCCGTTTTCCTCGGAAACGATCATGGCGGGAATCGAATCGATCACCTCTCCATTCACCGTGCCGTCGACAATGCCGCTTATCGAATAGGACTCAAGAAAAACATCGCCGTCGGTCGCATAGATAAGTTTCCACCGGACATTTGCGGCATTGTCCTCGACATGTATCGTATCGTAAATCGCCTTTGACGGATCGACGGGGTCGTCAATAGACTCCGGCAGCGTCACGGCGGGCTTGACCTTGTCAACCATGGCAACAAAGGAGAAAGGATCACCGCTTACATCATCGATGAAATTGTCGGTGTTTACATATACCAGACTTTCGGCCGGATTGACAACAAACCCGTACTCGACCAGAAGCACACCACCGCTGTCGCGATATATGCCGATATCATTCCAGCCATAACCGTCGGGAAGAGAATCGATTTTGAATCCTACATTAAAAGGCTGGTAGGCGTCATGATCGGTTTTTAATGTAAAACCAATAGAAACCGGAACATAATCCGCTCCGATACTTCCGGTATTGTAATAACCCACTGTTTCGGTAAAAATCACATTATCAAGCTTGTAATTTTCATCCTTGAAAAAGAGGCCTTTATTGTTGAAAAACCATACCGTATCGGTAACAAAATATTCGATTTCCTGACTGCTGAAATCGGGCGAGGTTATTGAAGCCACCGACTTATTTGTCGGTGACGACCAGGGACCGTTACTGCTTCTGAGCCAGAGTGCGGTCCAGTAGAGCGTATTGAATTCAAACGTATCGCCAAGCTTTATCGTATCCCGGCCCGAGGTCTCAATTACTGAAGATTCAAGGATTATCAGTTTCCCGTATTGCGGAGGGACCGGCTCTTTGATATTCGCCGTATCTTCATTGACGCCGACCGTTATTCCCAGATGATAGGTAATCTGTTCGGAAAGATCACGGCAGCTCCAGTCGACAATGAGGTGGTTTGTTGTCGAATCAAACCGGAGCGAATCAATCTGTGATGTATTTTCCACATAGGCCTGAGGATCATAATCGGGCGTTGAGTCTGTGGCGGTAGCCTGTGAGGTTATATCCGACCAGAGCAGATTTTTCATTCCCTGAATTGCAAAATAATAGCGGGTTGCTGGCCCCACGGCGACGTCAAGCAATGAATCCGACGGTGAGAGCCCGACAACGATATACTCATCCTGTGAAAGTGTATAAGGAATCCTCCCCTCAGGGACCTCAGTATCGGCTCGATAGACCAGACGGACACTGTCCATCGAGGATACCGCATTCCATTTGAGGGTCATCCCTCCTGCATCGACTTTTGTGATCCCCAATTCGTAGGGATTGTGGGGAGGAGGCCAGCCCGCGATAAAGGAACTCTCCTTTGCCGGACTCAGATACCCGTTGGCGCTTAACTGACGGACCGAAATTGTAACAGTCTGAGTGTCACTCCCCGTATTTTCATTATAAAATCCCGGATTTTTTAGAGTCCATCGATAGGTGTTGGCGGGACTGTTTGAAAGGAAATCGTCCGACGGCACCGTGTCCTGCTCTTGTACGTCGGCTCCGAAAGCATACCTCACCACAACGCCGGTCACTCCGGGCGTGTCAATCGATCCCGCGTTACCGATTGAAATAACGGCATTGTCAAGAGAGTCGGTATTGAGGACAACATCCGAAACACTCCCGATATTCCCCGCATACCTGCCCGAAACATTTAAATCGTTGACCGGGACCATTTTTAACGCCCCGGTGTTATAGAGATTGAATTTGCTTGGGCCGGTGTTCCATAACGGTGAAACCCAGAACCCGTAAACCGTATCGGCGGGACCGGACGGCGCTTCGACCGTAATCGTCCGGACCGGATCGGAATCGAGCGAGCTGAGTTCGAATGAAGTCAGCATTGATGCTTCCGCGGTGTCGATAGAAGACCGCCCGTTTTTACCGTACCAGACCCCGAGGCCGGTTGCATAGGGAGGCGGGAACCCACGGCGAACACTGTCAATGCCGAAATTATCAAATGTCAGTTCGATGCTTGTTGACGAAACATAGCGGGCATTGGAAATTGTCACCGGATTTTCACCGATATCTCCATAGATCGATATCTCCGGTGAATAGGCGGTGTCATTACCGGCAAGCGGCGCGCCGATAACGACCAGACGGACACGATAAACCCCCGAATCTCTGAACGTGAAACTCGTATCGGATATCGATGATGACGTCCGGTAGACAATCGAATCAATATCAACGCCCTCAAAGGATGCATACCATTTGACGCTGTCGATATCACCGGTGGAATTATCGGTTACGTGTATCACCGCCGGTTTGAAACCCGCACTGTCGCTTACCGTGAATCCGGCCCGTGCTTTCTCTATCACCCGTAACGTTGCCGTATCGGTAACAGCGCTTCCGGCGCTGTTTGAAAGGATACAATATATTTTTGCCTCGTTATCGGAAGCAGGAACATTGGAGAGGGTAAGCTCCTTGCTGCCGCCGGCAATTTCACCGGCCCCCACCTTGTACCAGGTATAGAGAATCTGAGCAGACCCATCGGCGTCTGCCCGGAATACCGCGGTGGTTGATTCCGCAATCATGGTATCATTCGGCTGCCGGGTAATCTCGGGAGCCTTCGGGGTAACGGTCAATGTGGCGGCTGAAGAGACAACGGTGTCTTTACTGTTCCAGACATGGACCGTATACTGACCGGCCTTCGAGGCGGTGACCAAACTGTCGGTGTAGGTCGATGACATCGCTCCGGGAATGGTATCGCCCCCCCTGAACCATTGATAATTCGGAGATGTTCCCGTTGCGATAACACTGAATGTGGCGGCTGAAAATTCCACCACCGAATCACTCTGCGGTTGCGAGGTAATCTGCGGAGGTTCAATGTACGAACTGACGGTTAATAGCGCCGCATCCGATATTTTTTCACTTACCGAATTGTACACCCGGCAGGTATAGGTGAACGTACCGGTATCCGAAAGATTTGACAGTTGAAGCGTTTCGCTGTTTTCCCCGGAAAGGGGCGTCCCGTCTTTTCTCCACTGGTAGCTCAAGGAGTCACCGTAAGCAGTGACGGAAAAAGAAACCGACTCAGTTACCTCCCTTGTTGCGTTTGAGGGAGAAATAGAACTAATCCGCACCGTATCGAGCACGGTAATGAGCGCACCCTGTGAAGTAACCATTCCTTCACTGTTGGCTACCCGCACCGAATAGGAGGCCGAATCGGATTTGGTGAGATTGTTATCCACATACACCGAGTCATCGGCGGTGGGATTGGAGGCCGTGGTTATCGCCGTACTGCCTTTGAACCATTGAAATGTAAAGGGTTCCGATGTTCCGCTTACCTGAGCATAGAGCGACACGCTTGATCCTACTCCCCGTGTGGCCGGTTGCGGATGTTGTGTAATCGACGGCGGATTGACCATTGTGCCAACCGAGATTGTTGCGGTATTTGACAGGGCCGTATCGACACTGTTGGTTATCCGAACGTGGTAATTGCCGGCATCGGTAAGCTGCAGGCTGGAAAGAGAGAGGTCCGATCCTGTTTCACCGCTCAGTTCATTGCCGTTTTTATACCATTGATAGGCAAGTGTTCCGCCCCCCGATGCAACGACGGAGAGGGTATGTGATTCTCCAACGAGTCGGCTTGCCGATTGCGGCTGCTGAGTTATCTCGATAGTGTCTACCACGGTAAGGGTGACCGTATTTGATGCTGTCTCGCTGCTGATTCCAGCGGGGCCGCCCCGTACCTGATAGACGCCATTATCATTCACGGAGGCGGCATCGAGGGTGAGAGACTGCGCGGTCTCACCCGAAAGCATATTGCCGTCACGATACCAGGTATAGGTAAAGGGGGGCGTGCCGCCGGTTACGCTGGTAGTAAACTGAAAAGAGTCGCCTTCGGCAATGGTGCTGTTGCCGGGATTGAGCACCACATTGTCCGGCGCACTGAGGACATTGAGGATGACGCCCGTGGATGTCTCACTCCCCGCCGAGTTACCGACCGTCACGGTGTAGGTTCCCGAATTGCCGGTTGTAGCGTTCTGAACGGTGTAGCTCGATGATGTTCCGTTTGTTTCGATTGCATTGCCGTTTAAATACCATTGATACGTAAACGGGGTGGCGCCGTCGGCAGACGCTGTAAATGTGATACTCTCCCCCACTTCGATCGTTGAATTACCCGGGGTAATTGTTACATTCGACGGAGCATCAGCAGCCACTGCGAGTGTGGCGGTCTGGGATATTTGCTCGCTCACGCTATTATAAGCCCGGCAGGTGTAACCGCCCGCATCACTGGCCTGCGCATTGGAAATGGTAATATTCGAATTGGTTTCACCGGTCGAAACGCCGTCTTTGCGCCAGTCATACTGGATGGCGCCTTCACCGGTAGCAGTCACCGAATAGGTAACCGATCCGCCGACAGGAATCCCCGTATCCGACGGCGATGGTTGAACGGTAATAACAACCGTGTCGATTACGGTCAATTGGGAAGTTGTTGCCTGGTCCGAGCCCCAACTATTGCTGACCGTAACAGTGTAGGTACCCTCATCGATGGTAGCGGCGTCGGTTATTTGAAGTGAAGCAGAATTCCCGACAACCTCCCCGCCCTTCGTCCATTCATACGTAAAGGGAGTGGCGCCGTCGGCCGACACGGTAAAGGTAACCGACCCGCCCTGGGCTATTGTCTGAGGATCGCTCGGGGTTATACTGAGGTTACCTGGGGGCTGATTCGATTCGGGTATTTCATCGGCCCCGATATCCCAGGTCCCGGACCTGGATTGACCGTCAATATCAGTTCCCCCTCCGGAAAGGGTCGTCCCTGCATTTTGTGCCGGAGACCCGACCTGAATATGCAGGTCTTCGCTTCCCAATTCCGTCGACAGGAAGAGATCGGATGCAATCGCATCATACACAGCAGTAGCGTCGTCGCCCGGCGCGCTCTCATCGGAACTGAGATTGTGACTGCATTGGGACTCCCATGTTGAAGAATTGGCGTAAAAATCAGGATCTTCCCCACCACCATTATCAACAGCGATAACATTCCGGACAAGCGCAATTGAGTTGTTGGTGATCCGGACACCATAGGAAATGCAATTATAAATGGTATTATTTAAAAATTCCAGTCCCTCTGCACCAGCGGTCTGTATGCCGCAACCCGACATATTATAAATAATCGAGTTTTTTACCGTTACACTATCGCTCCCACTCCCGATGAACACACCCTGGACATCCGAAGAGCCGTCATCGTGAATAATACAATGGTCGATAGTCCAGTTTGCAGAAACATCGATTTTAGCTGCGTCGTTATCACTGCCGGTAGCGTCGGGGCCGGTTATCTCAAGCCATTCGATTTTCGTATAGGCTGGATTTAATTCGTTAAAAAATATATATCCATGGAGGACTACTCCCGACCCGGCAACGCCGTTGTGACGGTACCCGTCGGCGACACTGATCCGGATGTAATCGGAGGCCGAGGTATTGGAAAACCCCGACAAATCGATATTTTCATCATAGGTCCACGGCGCGTCGGATCCATCGTTGGGATAAAGAAGGATATGTTGCTCCCCCTGTCCCGAAAGATTGCCGCCATGATCGTTTTTGCATTGTGTGATTGCCTCGGCAATCGTTGCAAAGGCTTTGCCGTCTCCAACGTCATAGGTTGCGCCCCATGCGCCACTCAATGAAAACGTGAATACTATACACGCAAAAAAACTGTTCCAAACCCCTTTTCGCCGCATGCTGTTCTGAAAAAACGGAAGCATACGAGTTGTCATAAGATTATCCTTGTATGATATAGTGTGCAAAAACAGTACGTATGTTTCAAAACTATAAAAAGATTCCCTGCTGGTATATCCAATGCATTTATTCGAAAAAAGGCCGATTCGAAAGCGTTTTGTGGTGATGTAAAAATGTGGAACATCCTCGAAGTATGCTCACAACAGGAAGAAAAGAATGTGCTTTCGGAGTTGCTCCAGCACGACTCTATCGCACCATATTTCAAACCATGGATCTGTTACCTGCGGACACAATGTCATGCACCAGCATGAAAGATCGGCAAATTTGATCATTTTTGGCGAAAATTACACCCGGAATAAGGTCCACAGGTTTCGGTAATAAATTATAATATGGGAATTGAAAATGCCAGATTCGGGCACATAAATAATGCCGGAGCATTAAATTTGCTGCAGTATCGAAAGCGGTACAGAAGGGATTAGAGCCTATGGGTAAAAGCCCTGGAACAGCTTATCGCAAAATCATCAGCTTATCTTTGAATTGAACACACTCTTTCCCGGTGCTTTTCCATGCTTTCATCGTCAGCATAAATACACCGCCGGCAGCGGTCTCGGAAGGCTCCCACTCAATCATACCGGTTCCCGGTTTAATGCGGGACTGGGTATAACTCCAGATTTTGCGCCCTTTCACGTCAAATATCTCAAAAACAACTTTCCGGATCCCGGTCCAGGGAAGCGTATAATATATTCGTGCTACCCGGTTAACTGGATTTGGATAGCATCCCGCCAAACCGAGTTTCGGCGTAACGCTCATTCGGGCAAAATCATTCAAAGCATCTTCGGCGCCAACAGCCAGAATCCTGAACTCGGTACTCTGTGATGGAACTTCGACCACCGGCTCTTCGGAACCCGGTATCCATGATTGTGAGGATGGATCCATTATTTTTATCCGATAGCCATTCGGAAGTGTTTTGCCCGGATTGAATGAGCAGGTTACTGCTTCATCATGCTCCGAATCGTTCTTCAGAGCGAGCATGTAGGAAAAAACACCCCGGTCGGCCTGATGTTTCATCGTATGCCCCCGCACACGGCTACGAACACTGTCATAAACACCCAGTGAAACACCGGAAAAGGACCGGGGAAGAGAATACCAGGTCGCCGGTCCCTCTTCAGGGGTGTAGCCACAGTAAATCGGGCTCACCGGCATGCCGTTTTGGGTCACCCCCTCAATTTTGATATTCCACCCCTGCTTTCTTCCCAATTTAGCCACCCCATCTTTATAGGAAGACACCGTAGAGGGAACCGGCGGGATACGCAAGGTAACCGTATCAGAGCTTCTGTTGTAAACGGTATAACCGGTCAGCGGTGGCGGTTTCAATTCTTCAGCAGCATCATTAAGCCCCGTAATATCTTCGATATACAGCGCCTCCGAAATGTAAACATTCCGGGAGGTATTATTAAAATCCTCACGAATCTCATTTTGAACCCAGGAATAGAATTCCAGCGATTCGGCGTCATCACCGGTCGCTTCGAGAATATCACCGATCGTAATATTGAAAAGGAAGGGAAGAGCAAAATCGGTCCACTGTTGTGGAGCAAGCTCGATCCCGTACGCCTCTTTCAGGGAAACGCTTTTTCCTTTGCCGAGTCCGAACGGCATGGCTTCCCGCGCCTTGAGCCACACGACCTTGCCGGGAGTAAATTCAAACAGTGCGTCATTATCATCGGAATATTCCACCCATTTATTGCCGCTGTTTTCATTCCCTTCATGCTCGACCCATCTGAACAGACGGAATTTGCCGGGATTATACCTCCACTCCTTGTCCTTTTCGGCAAAATCTCTGAGCGCTGCTTCTGGAGAAGGATCATCTAGCGTGGCAGTCGCGGCAACCGGAATCCATTGCATGTCTTCGGTGGTAGCGACATCGGAGTTCTCCCGCAATGCCCGGCGCGATATGTTGATTGAATCCCGATGAACACCGTCCTCGATAATCAGAAGGGCCCTGACGCCGGTTTCGGGAGTAATGGCTTTTGAAGGGATCACCAGACGGATTTTCTCTTCAGCAGTACCGTCACAAAAGCCGGTATCGGTAGTACTCCCGGAAAAAGGATCATCATTCCGCGCATAGGACATTCGCCACCTGACATTGGCGATATTGTCATCAATAGTTACTTCATCAACCAGCTCTTCATCCGGGTCAATCGCATCATCGATATCGTTCTCAAAAGAGATCTCCGGCTTTTTGCTGTCCGCCATCACGATAAAGGACATGCGCCTTTTATCGGATGTCACGAATTTTTTTGTTTTTGTGTACACCATCTGATGAGCGCTGTCGACCGTGAAATTGTAATCGGCGATAATTACCCCCACGCTATCCCTGAACAATCCCAGATCGGAAGCACTGTATCCTTTTGGAATCGAATCGTAATAGATTCCCACATTGAAGGGCTGAAAGGCGTCGGCGCCCAGAGAAAAGCCGATACTTACCGGAATAAAATTGTCGGAAACATTCTCCGGAGTATATGAATAAGCGGTATCGGTAAAAATATTCGACATGGTATAACTGTCATCTTTGAACATCACGGCCTTACCATTAAATGTCTTGATTGTATCCTGGGCGAAATACCGCACGAGTTCCCAGGTGAACGACGGTGTAAGTGCGTTATCGACCCCGTTGTTGCCGGGCCCGGCCCAGGGGCCATTGGTGTTGCGCAGCCAGAGCGCAAAGTAATATTTCTTCTCGAATTCCAGTTTTCCACCAACCGCAATGGTAAATACCCCCTGTTTCTCCCCGGAATCCTCACCGATTGTGGAGACAACCTTGTTGGCAGTATTGTCGGGATTGGTTGCAACCGCTTCTAAAGAATCGGTGCTGAATGTTACCGCCAGATCAAGTTCTGTACCGGAAATCATCTGTACTCTCCAGGCGACAGCCATACCATTTGACAAAGGATCATAGCCGGCGGAATCGATAACCGCGCTATTTTGGACAGTCTCTGACGGATCGACGGCATCGGTTGTTGCGGTCCGTCGTGTATCCGAGGTTATTTCCGTCCACTGATGAGATTGCAGGTACTGCAGGGCGATAGTGTACTTTGTTTCTCCATCCAGGCCACCGATTCGCAAGCGTGTATCCGAGGACGACGGCGGCGAGACAACCTCGACCGACAAGATATCCTGATCGGAAATCTTCCCCAACTCGATTTCTCCCGGTTCGGCAACATACAGAATGCGAATACTGTCGGCATTCACCGCATCCCACCGGACACCGATACTGGTTGACTTGACCGTATCGACATATAGCGCTGTTGCAGTGGGCGGCTTGGGCCACCCTGCAATAAAGCTGGTCTGTGCAACGGTTTCGTCGGTATTTCCATTGTTCCCGACCAGCACCTGATGAACATACACGGTCTGCGTATCTCCCTGAAAAACAGGGTTGGCAAACCGCCATTCATACCGGCTCCCCTGTCTGCCGCCAAGCACCTCATCGACAGAAAATCGCCGGGTTTGAATGGTATCGTCCTGTGACAGACCGTACCACACGACAATTTCGGCAACACCCGGAGTATCGATAACGGTCAGGTTTTTGATATAAATAACCGCAGAATCCAGAGCGTTGTTATTCAACTGTACATTATCGATCGTTCCTTCATTACCAAGATACTCCGCGCTGAGGGTCAGCCGGTTATTCGGCAACATGCGGGTTTTCGCTGCATTCAACGATGAAAAGGGGCTGATTCCCTTGTCCCAGAGCGGCGAAGTCCAGAAATATGCCGAATCGGCCGACAGGCTGTCCCGGGGAATGTTGACTGTTGCATAATATATGCCGTTGTTCAGGTTTCCAAGCATATCGTCTATGGAAAAAGTCCATTGTGGATTCGGTGAGGGCACGAAGGGAGTTTCGGATGCGTTATACCACACGCCGATCTGTGTTGCCCACGGATCCTGGGATATTGGATTGTTCTGTGTCGGGATATCGGAAAGATTGCTGAAAGCGATTTCCGCTTTCGATGCCCCGGTGCTCCGGGCGGTAATGGTCACCGGGTTGTCGCTTTCCGCATATTCGATCTCATAGGTATAGCGGTCGTTTCCTGCTATACTGCCGCCATCAACGATAAGCGTGCAGGTATAGGTGCCTTTGGAGGTGTAGAGATACTGAATAGTATCGCGTTTCGATGAATAGCTTCGCTGCACGGAACCGTCGCCGAATCGCCACACCCACGAATTGATCGACCCGGTTGACTTGTCGGTGAATACCACGGTCAGGCCGTTTTTTGATGGCTGGTATTGGGTTTCAAACGATGCATGTACCGGTCGCACGACCGTGAGGCCGGCCGTGCCGCTGGTGTCGCTTCCGGCACTGTTACTCACTATGCAATAATAGCGGTTGCCGCTCATCGACTGCTGAACATTGCTCAGCGTGAGAGCAGTCTGTTCTCCCGCAAGCCCGCCGCCTTCCTGATACCATTTATAGTTCATGGGGCTCGAGCCGGTGACCGCGAGGGAAAATTCGGCATTGCCGCCTTCGAGAACAGTATAATCCTGGGGATTTGACGTAATTGAAGGAACCGCACTGGTAACCTGTAGGGTCGCAGTGTTCGAGGTATCTGATCCCTGAGAATTCCAGACAGCAACTTTATAGTCGCCGGCATCAGAGGTCTGGACATTAGTTATGCGGTAGGTAGATCCGGTAGCTCCGCTGAGAGAACTTGTCCCCTTGAACCACTGATACTGCGGTGCCGGAAAACCGGTTGCCGTCACCGTGAATGTTACCGATGTACCCGCATCGACATTTTGCGACTGGGGATGAGTGGTTACCTGAGGCGCTGCCATGTCCTGTTCCATTATCACCAGACTCTGGTTGCCGGGGTGCTGATTTTTGTAGCAGAGCATGATCCAGTCGTCAGAGCGCGCCACCGAAGATACCCTGACTTCATCAACCGGCCCTTCAAGAAATTCATTCATTCCATTATAATTCCAGGCGCCGATAAAGGCGTTTGTCGAAGTGGTGGGAATTGTTACGGAGCCGTCAATGTCGTTAGCGGAAGCGCCATTATAATAGATTGTTCTTTCGGAAGGTCCCACAGTAGCGGTAACATACGACCATCCACCGGTGGTGTCAATCGGTGAGGTAAGATTAAGGTATTTTTCTCCAGATGAGGTATTGATAAACAAGGTGACAAGAGCGTCGCTGGTCGGATTACTGGTATGATAAAGCTTGTAGTCGAGCCCCTTGGCGAAAATAACACCGGGAACTGCCGATCTTTTTACCCATGCCGAAATGGTAAGCTGACCGCTAAGGGCAAGTGATGACGATTGCTCTATCGATATATACTCACCGTTCCCCAGAGAGTCGGCCCCGTTGATCACCCCACGGATCGACTCATTGCCGTTGTAGTTCTCCGGTTTGCCGTTGTTACCGTTGCCGGTGGCATCATTTTTTGTGAGAGCGCCGCTTTCATTCAAATGCCAGACTCCGGCAAACCCGTTTGATGAATCGAATACCGATGCCCCATTCGATTCGCTCGATGCATTCGGGTTACCCCAGTACATGCGAATGTACTGCGAAGAATTACCCCCGCGAATCGTATCGACTTTTACCCATAGCACCGCCCGTTTGCCCGTTTGATCCCACTCTTCGATTTCATAATAAAGCGGCTTTGTGCTGTCGCTTTTGGTAAAGCGGATATCTTCTCCCTGTGATTTTGCGGCGCTGAAATTAAAATTTGATGAATCCAGACGAATCAGTACCGGAAAATTATAAACAGGATTTGCGACATTGGCGCCTGATGAACTTGTGTTGAGATAGATTTTAGCCTGGGCACTCCATCCCGAATCGGGATAGTCGGCGCCAAAAAGACTGAGGCTTATAATCGCAACAAGTCCGACAGAAGTCCTTAGGCGGTCAATTGAGAATAAAACGCTTTTTTTAACGCATTCTGCTTTTCGCTCAACGAGCGGATGAAAGGATTTCATAGCAGCGTCCGTTCCTCTTTTTAACTGTTTTCGCCTTCTTTAATAACATACTATATAACACTTGGCAATAAAATAATTTCTTCGCCATAAGCGCGGTAACCCGGATAAATTTTCATGAATCACCCTCTTCTCACCGCATAAATATTTGTTAAAAACCTGCCTTTTTTGCCGATTCAAATCCCCGTACAACTCCAAGGCTCAACTCTTCAACGATCTGATCTGATTTTTCATCACCATAGACATCGATATAATCGATAGTAATCACCACGATAGCCCGGTAGACACCCGGGGCGTTTTTCATGCCCCGGTCATTGACTCCGCTCCAGTAAAATCCCAGTTTCTTATCGCCTGCCCAGTGTGATCGCCAATCATCCAGAACACAATTACTCAAGCTTTTTTGGGCATATACCAGGTTGCCGGCGACATCGTACACTTTGAAATTCCCCCGAATATCCATTCTCCGGATATTCTCGCTGTTGGAAGGAAGGGGAACCGAGAGGATTATCGCTATACCGCCGTTTTCATGGGCCATCTTGGCAGCTACCATAGGGCTGTACGCTAAAAGATCGTCGTTTATGCCCACTGAATTTGCAGCGGGAGGAAATGGATTTGGTCCAGCCGATATCCTCAATTCGATACCGGTTATATCAATGGGAACCAGCCTGTTTTTATACACTTTCTGAATATTTTCCGATTCATCGATAATATCTTTTTTTTCGGCGCCCACCCGGATATTCATTAAATGATTGAACGAAAGATCCCGGCCGTTTGTCATTAAAAAAATCGCCTGGTCCTTTCTTTTTGATGTATGAAAAAAATCGATCCCTTCAAGCAGCGTATCGACCGGAATCGTATCACTCCCGGTTACGAACCAGACATAGAACATGAGCTGCGGCTCGTGTGTCTGCCGCGATCCCAGCGATCGTTTTAGGTTTTCGCTGAATGTAATCGTTATTTCATCCTTGTGACGGTCATTGTAATCGGACATTGTTTTTTCCACTTCCCAGATCACCGGAGCAGCGCCGTCAGTTGACTCAATCAGCGTATCGAGTACCATCTCATGGCCGGTGATCCGTACCTCCGGAAGCCAGGCGGTCTGGGGCGTCGATGTTGTCTCCTCTTTGAATGAAACATAAAAGAGGCTGTCACGCTCACTCCCGGAGACCGGGCTGATACCGGTAATGTCAAAGGCGTAATTCCCGATTTCGATATTCATGCCGCCGGTGTCGGGAACGGATATTCTTCTCGAAAACACCAAAAGCATGCCATCAAGATACCCGTTGGCATCCATATCCTGCGTGATTGCAGCGGTAAAGGACCCTTTGGGAGCGATCAGCTTCACATAAAAAGAATCGGCCAACGAGCTGTTTGCCAGGGGAGTTCCGATAATGTTGCCGGCTTTATCGTAAACATTGGTGAATGGCGCTTCGTAGTAGATCCTGCAGACCGAATCGGTTCCGACCGGATGAATCGTGCCGCTGATATCCCAGTCACTTGTTTCACAGCCCCGGTAATTCCCATAGATATCGTATCCTTCAATTTCTGCAACCACAAATTCTCCCGGTTCCAAAACAAGGGTGTCGGTGATTTCAGTTTCGCTCGTTTTATCGACAATTTTTATGGCTGCAAGCTCACCGGGAAATACTCTGAACTGCCGGGTGGATACGGTCAGGCCGCCAAGCCGCACAGTCAATTGATTACGTGAATCTTCGTGGGCAGGAGCATAGTAGAGCACGAATTTGGTTGTGTCAATGCCATTTTCAAAACATTGCGCTACTTTATTACCGGTGTTGTTGCCGGTATTCAGAACGCCCATGGAACTGTCGACAATAAAAATTGGCTCAGGACGGCTTGTACTCCCCTGCCCGAGTTCTTCCCGGTAGACAACCGAATCGCCTCCCGGCCCCGGATAACAGAATGCCCCCGGCACAAGACCGAGATCGTTGGAAATGCGGATAACAGCGCTTACTGTATCGCCCGCTTTGATACTGTCTGATGGCTGATGACTGATAATCCTGAATTCGGCCCGGGAGGGGTATCCCGGATCGAATCTGAAGGCAATCGAATCGGACGCTGCATTGCCGTAGGAAACTTTTATATACCCGCTCCCGGTATCGATCGGTTCGAACTGCCATGTGGAATAACGGCCGGATGGCTGGTTTGCAAGAGGGATTTGCCCGGTTGTGGGGTCAAAGCGCCATTCGCCGGTAACCATAACCCAGTTGCGGGTGTCCGACCGACGCCCCTCAACGATAAGCGTGGTATCACCGCTGCCGGTGCGCATGTAGAGTGAATCGACATCAATAAACTGCCCCCCGCTACCGATCTTGATCCTCAGCTCGGTGACAAAATAGGATGCCGTGATAACCACCACCGAATCGGACTGGTTGCCACTGGTTGCATAAACAAACGTTTCATCGGTTTCACCGGTATTTTTGGTGATTACCCCTTCTCCTGAAGAAGCGTTTCCCGGTGTAGCTTTCACGACATTGGTATCGAAAGCATCCCACGATGCACCAACTGCCGGGCCGATATAATTGCTCTCGATATCCCGCACTACCGCATAGGCGGTATCAGAGACATGGGATGCATCGATGATAATCGTGTCAACCGGATTATTGTCGTACAGATCTGTTACCGTCGAATCGGATGATGCCTCTATGACAAGGTGATCGGGTGTGCCGGGAACGATTAAAAGCCTGACCGTATCGGATAGCTCGCCATATTGATCCTTATCAAAACAAACGATCATATCGACCGTTTTGCGGGCCTGTTTCGGGTAAAAAGAGACTACATAGCCTATGGTTCTGTTCAAAACACCAAGCGCAGTATCGCCTGCAAGCCCGGAGACGGTGTTGAGATACTCCCAGGTAAAGCGATGATCGAATGCGGGATTTTCGAATTTTTCGACCCATGTACTGCCGGCAAAGAGCTTTCCCACAAGCGGAAATTTGACTCCTGCGGTACAAACGACCATTGCGGGATGATCGGCATAATTGACAGATGGCGGCATCGCTCCGGCAAAGTTGTAGAGCTGGATATCATCGGGAATAACCCGCACGGGCATCGATGCGCCGGCGGTGTCGCGATGGTCATGCGGATGCTCCCATCCGACCCACAGCGTATCATCGAAATTCGCTTCGGAGGTCCCGTTCTGATGTTCGGCCCTTTTCGCTCCTGATACAAACGGATACGTACCCTCGAAAATGGCTGCATTTCCCTGAAAACGGGGATTCGACAAGGTAATTTCTTCGATATCCCCGTTACCGGTTCGTGCATAGATTGTCACTTCGGTCAGATCGGAAGACCAGGTAGTAAACCTGATTCGATACCAGCCATCCTGGTTTGTCAAAGAATCGGCGGGTTCGACAAACGCAAGCCTGCTCATCGGTGTGCAGACAAACACCGAGCATGCGCTTGACGCCCCCGAGACATCGAGCGCGAAAGAAAAGTGTATGGTAGTATCGATCCCCTGCGATGAGGTGAACGTTGCAGTCACCTCCATGCCGTTGATACCTGGTTCGAGTGCGATGATATTATCAAAAGCGACATCGAATATCCCGGTTTGTGTCGATGATTCCGTTACCTCGCTGCTGTTGACGGCAATGCTGTTGGTGTTGTTGCGTGCGGTGACCGAGCCGCCGGAAAAATCGGCCTCCAGTTCACCGATAATTTGCATGACAACGCTTCTGAGGCTGTCGGGGGCATTGTAGGGAATTTCGTAATAGCGGGCATCGGTAGAAAGCGCCCGAAGATCCGCTCCTTCCGAGCCGCCGACACCTAAGAAGATACCGTAAACCGGAATCGTGTCGCCGGTCGGGTTATTGCCGTTCAGAAAAGCAATCTGCCCGGCGGTCGCAGGACCATCCTTGGCCCGCCCGTCCGAAAAGAAAATAATCGCCTTGGATTCGTTGGGAGTCAGCGTCTGGTTGGAAAACCATGCAAGAGCCGTATCGAGCGGCAACCGGTAATTTGTTCCTCCACAGACATCGTTACGTGCATCGATAATCCTTTCGAGATCGTCAACCCGAACATCAAACAGGGCTTTACCCTGTGCATCAAGAGGCACAGGAGCCAGATACTGTGTAGCACCAAAAAGAGGTCCTTCACCTGCTATGTATAACTGGCCGCAGAACCCCAGATAGCCGATTGTCGATTGAGCGGCATGCTCCGATGCAGCAAATTCATCGATACCCGCCTGAAGCGCTATTGCCCGCCGGCCGAATGGATCCCCGGCCCTCCACCCGCCGTAAAGCTGCCCGACAACCGGAATGCTGATTGTGCCAAATTGATATGCAATAGTCGTATCCCTGAGAGGCGTCTGGCTTCCGGAGATATGATAGCCTATATTGCCGTTGATATCGGCGACTTGTGGTTCCATGCTGCCGGAGAGATCCATGATAACGATCAGATCGGTCGCCGCCTGAATCCTAATATCCTCCAGACACAATCGCAATCCGGTCCGCGAAATCCGGGTCACATCCCCGGGCGCCTGAATGACCGCGCCGTTCATCATAGTGCTGTCAAGGCAGATATCATGCGTGCAATTGTCCCACTGATAGGTACAGATCGAGTCTTGGGCAGGGATAGTCGAAACGAAAAGCAGGAGCGGCAGTATCGGTAATAGAAATACGCGAGCCAAAAAAGTCATAGCGGCTAGTTTCTTATCTGAAATCAAAGGGAAAGCAGGAAGACAGTGAGAATACAACCAGTCCTGCCCCCCGGCAACGTGATTATATTCTATAAAATATATCAACCTGACCAATAAAATCATATCTGCAGGAGGATTCGCCGGAAATATGGATTATAAGCCCCCCTTGCTATCCGATCTTGACGAGACACCCTTTTTTGTTACATTGCTAACAGAATATCCGGCTTAATACGTTCCCCCTATGGTCGCATGTTTATGTATTATGGTTTATATTTTAAATTGCTTTCACTGGATTATAGTGCTATATTAATTTCATGCACGTTGTTCAAGAATAGAACACGGATACGACGGATTCGCGCTGATCTGAAAATTTTTAAATTGATAATAAGAGGACAGAGCTGTCCAAAATAGAACGCCGATGACGCCAATTTGGCTGATTAACGCTGATTTTTTGATATTTTTATATTTCTGATCGGCGAATATCAGGTAGTATGAAGTCAACTCCCGAAGAAACCACACGAGGTGATTATTGATTGCATTCGACAACGTAACAGTCAACGTTTCAGATACCATACTACTCAAAGAGATACGGTTCACTGTCGAAACCGGCGAAAAGACGATAATCGGCGGTCCCTCCGGTTCAGGCAAATCGACAATCCTGCTTACCCTGATGGGCGCCTATGCGCCGTCGAGCGGACACGTGCTGTTTAACGGGGAAATAATAACCGCACAAAACGTGACGTCGGTCCGCAAGGCGGTCGCCTTTATTGCGCAGGAGCCGGTTTTAGGTACAGGAAGCGTTCGTGAGGGCCTGTTGCTGCCCTTTACGTTCAAGGCCAACAAGCATGCGTATCCCTCCAACGAACAAATCAGTGAAATCCTGGAACGGCTCAAGCTTCCGCTTGAAATCCTGGATCGCGATACTGCGCTCGTATCCGGTGGAGAAAAGCAACGGATCGCTATCGCCCGTGCACTTCTTGCCGGTAAAGACATTTTTATTGTGGATGAAATCACTTCGGCCCTCGATGAAACCAGCAACCGCATTGTACTCGACCTTTTTCTTCAGCCCAAATTTACGGTTTTGGCCGTCTCACACCACCCGCAATGGCTGGAGCGCTTTGACAAGGTGATAACAATGGAGCATGGAACAATTACAAGCGTACACCGCAACCGGAGGAATGAGTCATGACAACCCGTGATTTGAATTTTTTGGAACTTGCCCTTATTTACGCAATGCTTGCAGTGCCGATACTGATAATGGCTGCGTATCGAATCGGACTGATACGAAAGACCCTGATTGCTATTGTCCGGATGTCACTACAGCTTGCGCTTGTGGGCCTGTATCTGAGATTTATTTTCGAATTCAACAATCTCTGGCTCAATATCGCATGGCTTCTGGTGATGATCACCGTTGCATCATCGAATGTACTGAGCTCTGCAGGATTACGTGTCGGTAAGCTACTTCCCATGCTGCTTGGCGGCATCGCGCTCAGCACCCTGTCGGTACTTGCAGTATTCGTTTTCGCCGCACTTCGCCCCGACCCTTTGTACGATGCCCGCTACCTTATCCCTATCGGCGGCATGATTCTCGGCAACTGCATGCGCGGCAATGTGATCAGCCTCGAGCGGTTCTTTTCGGGAATTCGGCATAACCGCAAGGAATACATGAGCAGCCTGTTTATGGGCGCCACAGTAACCGAGGCGATCCGCCCCTGGATCCGCCGTTCGATCACTGCCGCCCTCTCCCCCACAATCAGCACCATGGCCACCATGGGAATCGTCTCACTGCCCGGCATGATGACCGGCCAGATCCTTGGCGGCTCGTCTCCCCTTACGGCAATCAAATATCAGATGGCGATCATGGTCGCGATTTTCGTGTCGGTGGCCCTGGGCGCCTGGCTCAATCTTGCCCTCTGCACCCGAGTGGGGTTTGGCGAATATGGGATGTTGCGGGAGGATATATTTGGGTAGCAAGATTGACGTTTCCAGGCGTTTGACGGATTATTGAAACAGCGCATTCCAGAGACCTTGATTCTATAGGTGTGAGAGACGGCCGCATCCCTGCAAAGGCCGGTAATACTCTTCAAACAGCTAAGTGCTGCCAGGATCGAAAAGCACGGCCTGCGTTTTTATTGTCTTCGATTCAGACGCCATGTATCCCATCCTCCTCTATCGGACAGCAAGATTCAAAACGCGGTACTGATACCGTTCTTCATTTCCCCCGATTACAATGATATACCGTCCCGATGCAACATCACTACCATACCGATTCAAACCGTCCCAGTGCACAACTGAACTATCGGGCGAAACCGGTAATGTTTGTATTATGCGGCCGCGAATATCGAGAATGTCGATCCGGGTTACCGGGGTTTTTCCAGAGACGGAGAAGGTAACCTTTCCTTTAAATCGCCCAGTGAGCGAAAAGTGTAATTGTCGCAATCCCGCTGCCGGAAACCGGGAGGTATTTTGGCGTACCTGGGATGCCGGAGTGACATCTGAAAAGGCAATCCCATTGAAATCCTGGACGTTGTAGCCGAAATCCAGGGCAAACCGTTCGAGCGCTGCTTCGGCCTGTGCGGTAACAGTGTCGTTCATAATCGGTTTTCTGAGATTATAGACGGTTGCGTAATCAACCGCGGGTCCGAATGTTCCCATAATCAAACGGTGCGTATTCTTATTGGGCGCCCCGCTTGGACCGCCGTTGGCCGACCAGAGCGAGTCGATAATACATAATTGCTGACGAGACGGATTGCCGCCGACAACGGCATCGCTTTTGTTAATTGCCAGCAGGTAATCGAGATCGCCATGGCCGTGGGGCTGCGGGGTGAATGTACCGAAATGGTTTTTCATAGTCAGCGTACACCCGCCCCGGGAGTCACCGTGGCCTTTATTGACCGCGAAATTGACCAATATGTCAACTCTCCCGTCGGCAATATGTTTCGTACATTCATAATTGCCTTCATCGGGAGACGGAGTCGGCGCATCGTGTGTACCACCCAGCAATGAACTGTAATTGCTCACCACAACCCCGTCGGGAAGGTATGCGCCGGTATATCCCTGTGGGAGGTTGTCTAAGCCGGCGAACGGAGTGTACAAACCTGCCGCATTGTGTTTACCGTCATACACGATCATATTGGAGTATCGCGCACCGAGGCCCGAAGGACCAAGAACAAGGCATATCTTTTCGACCACTGCGAGGCGGGGGTGGTTTTCGGCTATGCAATTGACTTTCATCGCAATGACCACCTCATCCCATGATTTATTTGCCGGTTTCCTGAATATTTTGGCCCACGCCGTCGACGGTGTTTGTTCCTGAGCCAGTTCCTTGGCCATCTCATCGAGATTGGCATGGATAGTGTCCCGGTCGACATAAGTGTTCTGATTAACCATTTGATTAAAATTGCTTATATCGTTGCAATCGAGGGTTACCATATCGGGGTCATGGCAGCAGACGACCCGGAGATTATCGATATCGGGATTGATCTGCATCCCATTCTGCCAACCGCCGGTTTTTGCCGCCGCCGGGGCGGAGATACCGGCCAGACCTATACCGGCGGTCCCGGCCGCCGTCGATTTAATGAAGCGCCGTCGTGAATAATGACATCCATTTTTCATCAAATACCACCTTTCCCTTGTTTAATGAAATTATCGGGAACGCTTTTCGTACAACGCGAGAAACGAATATGCCGTACTCCGGGCATCGGTGACCTCCTGAAAACCATACATAAACATAATAACATAAAACCGGTCAAATACACCGAGGCAGTTATAATCGCCCCCCGTTTTCAACAATGAGGCCGTTGTATTGTCGAACCCGTTGATATCATAAGCAGTATTACCGTTGTTAACCATTTCGGTTTTTTCTTCGGCAAATGCGGTTTGTGCTTGCGTGGTGTTGGAGAATTCGATACAATATACGCTTATTTCCCGGTTGTCTGTTCCGGAAAAGGACTGAAGGAACGCTCCGGTGATATCGAGTCCCCAATTGTCCTCGTAGCTATAAGCCCGGCCGTTGAATGCATCATTGGCCAACTGGTCGACACCGCTGAAGTCTTTTTCGGCGGTTTTTGTCCACGGCGAAATATCCCCCGATTCCAGTTTGTAATCATTGAGGGCGGCCGCATTATTGTTGTCTTCCTCTTTGACAACTTTACATGCGATTATCGACAAGAACACTAAAAGTGAAACATAAACCGACAGTTTCATAATCATAAAAAATCTCCTTTCGTATTGGGTGGATTCTGGTTAAAAATAGATCGACATTCGAAAAACACTTTCATAATCACCAAAAGATCCCTTTATCCAGTTTATTGTATGCCGCGTATCGAAATGGATATTCGGCACGATATGAAGCCGCAGGTAGTAAGCAATCGAATGATCGGCATGGGGCTCGAATGATCCGCCGCCATAATGCCACAACGGAGCATACGACATTTCGGTGTTGACTGCTTTTAGCAGAAAAAGGTCTCGTTTACGAACATACATTTTTATTCGCGGTCCCACATTGCCCGTGGAGCCCGAATCCTTAGTCGTATACATTCCTTTCACGTCCATATTGGTACGAAGCCATGGCAGCCACGAGCGATCATACCGGATAAAACCTTCATGCTGCTCGGTATCATTATTTATCAGGAAATAATCCCACACGGTTTTCATGAGTCCGGCAGGCCCCATCGACCATTGCACTTCATTTTCGGTCGAGAAAAAGTCGGCCGTATCGCTGAAAGTCCAGGTATTCATGTTGGTAATCGTAAAACCGTCAAAAGGAAAAAGGTAGAAGCCGAAAAACGGTGAAAGGGTGCGGTAATCGGCATGTGTAAGCATTACCATATCGTCAGCCACATTGTCTTGTGGAGCGGGAATGAGACGGGCGCTTTCACGAATGCCCGTACGGGGTGAGAGCCGGCCCAGCGGTGGAAACCAGGCGCCGGGTTTAAGGATAGCGATTATTTCACGTTCGATCCGGAGGGTGTCGGCCGAATTTCTGAAACGCCTGAACTCCAGGGTGTACCTGCCGTTTAGATCGCATCCGGGAGGGGCATTGAAAGTAGACAGTTGCAGTGATGGCGTCCATTCACGGCTTAATAACGAGGTTCCCGGATAGATCCGGTATGCCCCCTCACCAGTAAGCGCTACCGAATTGGTAATAGTGGCTGTTCCGTATCCGGAGACGCCGTGACCGGCGCTTTTTTCGCGGGTAAGACGATTGGCGCCCTGAAAATGATTATAGGAAAGAGAATATTTGAATTTTTGTATACGGAGAAAACGACTGACAAAATCGGATTGGGCTTCATAGACCGTCAGACGCACTTTATCTTTCAGCATGTCGATATTTTTCATGGAATCGGCCGTAGTATCGGAGAAGCCCGAAGAAGCGAGGGAGTCGGTTTTATCCCTTGCGTCAATGGTATAGCGCGCTGCCGTGACATCGAAAAATGGGAGGCCGGGAACGTGGATATGGCCGGTCAAAGCATGTCGATGTCGCGTGCCGCCGCTTGAATTGATGGAATTTACGGAATAGCCGGCGGTGATATCGGGGGTGAAATCGAAAGCAGCTGCGGCGTTGACTGCATTTTCGAGCAGCCCGAAACCTTTTTCCATGGGCCGGGTAGATTCATATGCAGTATCGACCAGAAAGGCGTCGAAAGAAAGGCCCAGCCGGCCGCCAATGCGATTTCGTGAAGAAACATGTCCGGCGCCGGCGCCGTTTAGAGAGTTCCAGGCCCCCTCTGGATGGAATTTGAAGACCGATTTATTTTTCTTCAAGCGATATTCTATCGGGGCCCCGAAATTAACCGTGTGGGTCAATGCCGTATCATCGCGGGCAAGGTACGATGAGCGCAATCGGACCCATTCGGACGGCGCGACCTCGCCGACAGCGTATGCTGTTGTCCCGAAATGATTCCGGGGTATCAGCTCGGGTTGCTCGATATCGCCGTCCGGTATCGTCTCTGTTTCATAGGATATCAGGATAACCGATGCAGGATCGATAATGTCGCGCGCGGTTCGCTGCATCGAAATCGTGCCGGTTTCGGCGATAAACTGAAAAGCGCCCTTGTCCAGCTCTTCACCGTCAACCCAGATCCTCACCGAACCCGGGACGATCATAACAGTATCCGTATCCTCTTTCAGGAGGTAAATGCCCGACGAAGAATATTCCATGGTAGTCCAGCTGACCCGGGATACGGCAAACCCGCCTCCGGCAGCACCGGTAATCACCGGGAGATCGCGATCGGCAAGCCTCTTCCTGCTCTGGACCGCCATGCCGCCCCCTTCATAGCGGGTAAGGGGGATAAGCTCCGATGAGAGACGTCTGGTGTCACCAGTACCGGCTTCGACGGTTTCGATATTATCGGTGCGGTTGCCGCGATATGAGAGCCCCCGCCTGGTTTTTCTGTTCCGCCGTGAGTTGTCGAAAAACAGGTCCATGTACCGGTTGCCGCGCAACTCGGTATGCAGGGTCAGGTCGGCGGGAATATCCACGGACGCCGGCACGAAAAGCGCAGCCTCCCGTCCAAGAGAATCGAGAATAAAAGTGGTATCGCCGCTCGATGAATCGATCTGCATGCCAAGGGTATCGTATTGATAACCAAACCGCAGAGGATATTTAATCCTGCCGATTTTGCCGCTCAGGCTCGTTTTGGTAGTGCCGAATGTTTTGACACGAAGCCCTTCTTCATTCCATCGGAAAGGGCTCCGACCGTGTCCGGAACCCGCCAGTGGTATCCGTTCCCACTGCTCGGTGTTCGGTTCCAGCAAATAGAGTGAATTCCTGAAAAGAAAAAC